>JAKSUC010000059.1 GCA_024413595.1 Bacteroidales bacterium | reverse complement strand
AATATATTGGTGAACAATATATTAGCTCTGAAAATTGTTTCAAAAATACAATTGTTGTCAATAATCAAAAAAAGGTTATTGATGAACCAATTCCAATAATTGCAATTTATCTTTTAGGACATAATTTAGACAACATTAAACAAGCAATCATAAAATCAAAAATAGATTTTGTAGATTATCAAAACAAACCAATAAAAGGTTATCAAACCGAAAGTTTTATAAAAGGCTTGATACATAATTTGATAATAGTACAAATAAAACGTTTACCCGAAAAACCAAAAACAAAATTAGAAGAAATATTATCAGTATTTAAACAAGATAATCCTAAAACAGACAACAACAAACAGTTGTTAGATATTTTAGACTACGACAACAATTCCGACGAATATAAAACAATAGTAAATTGCTTAGTAAAAGCCATTTCAAATAAAAGTGTTCGTAAACATATGGAATTAGAAGACACACTTCGTAGAGAAATAGAACTAAATGAAGAAACTAATAAATTGAATTTTGCAGAAGGTCTAGAAAAAGGAGAAAAGATTGGTCTAGAAAAAGGCGAAAAGATTGGAATAGAGAAAGAACGCGCCAAAGCCCATCAAGAAAAAATTGAAATGGCAAAAAAGATGAAAACTATGAATATGACAATAGAACAAATATATAATGTAACAGGTTTAACCAAAGACGAAATCAAAAAAATCTAGAAAAATATTCTAATCAAAAAGAAACTTATATTTATATATATATATTAAATATCGTTGTTTAGAAAGTTAGATATGACGTTTAAATGCTTTAATACATATTTTTTATGTCAAAATCTGACTACTATTGATAAATACAAGATATTTCTAATTTTTATACTTTTTCAAAAAAAAATCTAAAACAACAAAAAAATCAAAACTTTTTATACCTTTGCGGTTCAACATACAATGAAAATCATAACCATATATGTCACGACAAGAAATTAGTAAATGTTCATTTTGTGGACGCCCAAAAGCTGATACTCAAATACTTGTAGAAGGTCAAAATGCTTATATTTGTAACTATTGCATAAATCAAGCATACGATATAGTTACAAACGAATTAAGTAGAAGTAATAGAGACGATTCTTCAAAAAATAATACTCCGACATTTAAACATAAACCAATAGATATAAAAGAATATCTTGATCAATATGTTATAGGTCAAGAACAAGCTAAAAAATCGTTAGCAGTTGCAGTTTATAATCATTATAAACGCTTAAATCAAAAAGATTTAGCTGATGATGTAGAAGTAGAAAAAAGTAATATCATAATGGTTGGTCGCACAGGAACAGGAAAAACATTACTTGCAAAAACTATAGCTCGTTTATTGAATGTACCATTTACAATAGTAGATGCCACAGTTTTAACAGAAGCAGGTTATGTAGGCGAAGATGTTGAAAGTCTTTTAACTAGATTGTTGCAAGCATGCGATTATGATGTAAAATTGGCAGAACGCGGAATAGTATTTATTGATGAAATAGATAAAATAGCTCGTAAAGGCGATAATCCATCAATAACTCGAGATGTTTCAGGAGAAGGTGTACAACAAGGACTTTTAAAATTATTGGAAGGAAGTGTTGTAAATGTACCACCCAACGGAGGTCGTAAACATCCAGAACAAAAAATGATTCAAGTTAATACCAAAGATATTTTATTTATTTGTGGAGGTGCATTTGATGGAATAGAAAAGAAAATAGCACAGCGAATGAATACCGAAGTTGTTGGTTTTAATTCAATTAGAGAAAACAAAAGTCTTGATCGTGATAATTTATTACAATATATCACACCTGTGGATTTAAAATCATTTGGATTGATACCAGAAATAATCGGACGTTTGCCACAACTTACATATCTAGAACCACTTGATAGAACAGCACTTAGAAATATATTAACAGAACCTAAAAATGCCATTATACGACAATATAAAAAATTGTTTGAAATGGACGGTGTAAAATTAAATTTTCCAACCGAAGTTCTTGAATATATAGTAGATAAAGCAATAGAATATAAATTAGGCGCGAGAGGTTTACGATCAATATGTGAAGCTGTAATGCTAGATGTTATGTATGAAATACCATCTAAAAAAATGTCAGAATTTACAGTAACGCTTGATTATGCAAAATCAAAATTAGAACATTTTGATTTTGCAAGAGTAAGAGCTTAAACATTATGCAAAAATCATCAGTAGACGCAATACGCAATAATTTTGACCAAATGGTGGAAAGGTTTTCCAACCTAGAAACAGGTCAAGCCACTGCAATAGACTCTCCATTGTGTATGGAAATAGTTGCTAAAACAGCAAGTTTATTATTTCCTAAAGCACAAAATATAATGGATTTAGGTTGTGGAGGAGGAAATTATGCCGTAAAATTAACAGAATATTTTCCTAACGCTAATTATACACTTGTTGATGTAAGTAGCAATATGATAAAAGAAGCTCAAAAGCGAGTATCAGTATCAACCTCAGGAAAAGTTTTTACCATAAATAAAGACTACAAAACTGTAGATTTTGAAAAACAAAAATATGATATAATAACAGCAGGAACAACCTTACACCATCTTCGTACAAACCAAGAATGGGAATTGATGTTTCGCAAAATATAT
The DNA here is from genome assembly GCA_024413595.1 of Bacteroidales bacterium. Taxonomy (GTDB): domain Bacteria; phylum Bacteroidota; class Bacteroidia; order Bacteroidales; family UBA3824; genus UBA3824. The sequence goes on along the minus strand of JAKSUC010000059.1, from coordinate 18,348 downwards.
GATTCTCTTACAGAAGGCGGATTATTTTTAGTAAACGACATTGTAATAGATGAAATATCAGAAATAACAGAATTAATGTTAAAAGGGTGGGAGAGTGTATTGCAAAAAAATGTACCAACCGAAGTTGACACATATTTAAAAAAATACGAAACCGAAGATTCACCACAAACATTGAATTATCAAATCAATTTGATGAAAAAAATAGGTTTTAAACAAATATCAGTTTTACACAAACATTTCAACTTTGCCACATTTGTAGGTGTTAAGTAAATTTTGTGAAAAAATTGCAACATAATTTATTTATTCAATAATTTTTATGGCAGACAATAATTTTATCGACTACGTAAAAATCTACGTTCGTTCAGGCAAAGGAGGTGCAGGTTCAGCACATTTAAAACGCGAAAAATATCGTCCCAAAGCAGGACCAGATGGAGGCGATGGCGGAAAAGGAGGGAGTGTAATTGTAAAAGGGAATAAACAATTTTGGACATTATTACACTTAAAATATCAAAAACACATATTTGCAGAAGATGGAGTTGCAGGTATGCGTGATATGTGGCATGGTTCTGATGGAAAGGATGTTATAATAGAAGTTCCATTAGGAACCGTTGCACGAGATGGCGAAACTGGAGAATTTTTGTTTGAAATAACTACAGATGGCGAAGAACAAATCTTAGCCAAAGGAGGTCGTGGAGGATTGGGAAATGTACATTTTAAATCAGCCACAAACCAAACCCCACGATTTGCACAGCCTGGCGAAGAATGTGAAGAAGGTTGGAAAATTCTAGAACTTAAAGTACTAGCAGATATAGGTTTAGTAGGATTTCCAAATGCAGGAAAATCTACATTATTATCATCCATATCAGCGGCTCGTCCAAAAATTGCAGATTATCCATTCACAACATTAGTACCTCATTTAGGAATGGTTAGTGTAGACAATAAACATTCGTTTGTAATGGCTGATATTCCTGGAATTATAGAAGGCGCATCAGAAGGGAAAGGATTGGGACTTAGATTTTTACGCCATATAGAACGCAATCCACTTTTGTTGTTTTTAGTTCCTGCCGATAGTGATGATGTAGCAAGAGATTATCAAATTCTTCTTGATGAACTAGGAAAATATAATCCAGAACTACTTGATAAACATAGAATACTTGCAGTTTCGAAATGTGATTTGGCAGACGAAGAAATAAAAGCCGATATAGAAAAGAAATTGCCCAAAGATGTACCACATTTCTTTTTTTCATCATATTCAAAAGAAGGAATAAAACAATTAGTTTATGGCATTTGGGAACTTCTTGAAAAAGAGCAACCACAAGAATTACCACAAGAAAAAGTAGCGCCAAGAGTTATTGACGCAAAAGAATATTACGAGTCGTTTGGAAAAAATTTTGAAAATGAAACAACACGACCAAATTTTGAAGAAAAATAGAAACATTTAGTTGCACTTAATTAAAACATTTTTTAAGTTTGCATACAAATATAAAAACCACAATATGGCAAAAGAAAAAAACGAAGAGCCAGTAGATGCAAAACTTGAGAAACTCAAGGCATTACAGCTCACACTCGACAAAATAGACAAAGACTACGGAAAGGGAACAATCATGAAACTAGGCGACCGTGCCGTTGATGATATTCCCTCAATACCAACAGGTTCAATAGGATTAGACTACGCAATAGGCGTTGGAGGATATCCACGTGGACGAGTTATTGAAATTTATGGACCTGAGTCTTCAGGAAAAACCACACTAGCAATTCACGCAATAGCTGAAGCACAAAAATTAGGAGGAATAGCTGCAATAATTGACGCAGAACACGCATTTGACCGTACATATGCTGAAAATCTAGGCGTTGATGTTTCTGCATTGTTGATTTCACAACCTGATTGTGGCGAACAAGCTCTCGAAATTGCAGATTCATTGATTCGTAGTGGTGCACTTGATATTATAGTTATCGACTCTGTAGCAGCATTAACACCACGTGCCGAAATAGAAGGTGATATGGGTGATAGCAAAATGGGTCTACAAGCACGTTTAATGAGTCAAGCATTACGAAAATTAACTGCAAATATCAGTAAAACAAATACTTGTGTGATATTTATTAACCAATTACGTGATAAAATTGGTGTAATGTTTGGAAATCCTGAAACCACAACAGGAGGTAACGCATTAAAATTCTATTCATCACTTCGACTTGATGTTCGTAGAGTTGGACAAATAAAAGATGGAGAAGATGTTATAGGAGGTAGAGTAAAAGTAAAAGTTGTTAAAAACAAAGTAGCGCCTCCATTCCGCAAAGCTGAATTTGATTTAATGTTTGGAACAGGAATTTCAGCAATAGGAGAACTTATCGATATGGCAGTTGAAATGAACATAGTAAAAAAATCTGGATCTTGGTTTAGCTACGGCGAAAACAAACTTGGACAAGGTAGAGATGCAGTTGTTAATTTGCTTAAAACAAATGCCGAATTATCTGCTGAAATAGAAGCAAAAGTTCGTGAACAACTCAAGGGAAATCCTGATCAAATAGCAGATTAATAAATATTTATTATAACAGAGCGTCCTAAATTTTAGGACGCTTTATTTTTCTATTTTAATTTACTCTAAAAATGATAATTATAGGAATTGCAGGAGGAACAGGTTCGGGAAAAACTACAGTAGTAAAAAAAATTGCAGAAACATTACCTCCAGACCATGTGGCAGTTATTCCGCTTGATTCGTATTATAATGATACAACAAATTTAACCGATGAAGAGCGTAGAAATATAAATTTTGACCATCCAGACGCATTTGATTGGGATTTACTTTTAAAACATATTCAACTTTTGCGACAGGGAATTGCTGTTGAACAGCCTACTTATTCATATTTGATTTCTAATCGTTTGCCAGAAACTATTCATATAGAACCAAAACAAGTGATGATTATTGAAGGGATAATGACATTGTTGATGAAAAAACTTAGAGATTTAATGGATTTAAAAATATTTGTTGACACTGATTCTGATGAACGTCTTATCAGAATTATTAAACGAGATATTCTTGAACGTGGAAGAACTGCAGATATGGTTATGGATCGTTATATTGATGTTCTAAAACCCATGCATCAACAATTTATAGAACCAACAAAAAGATTTGCCGACATTATTATTCCTCAAGGAGGCGACAACGAAAAAGCTATTTCTATAATAAAAAAATATATTTTACAAGAGGTGAAAAATCATATATAATCTTTGATTATAAATTTTTGAAAACAATGAAATTTTTATCTAAAATATTAATATACGTAATTTTAATAACTTTATTTTCTTGTCAAAATAAACCGAATACTGAGAAAACTGAAATTATTGACACCGTTAAACCTATTACTTTATTATATGGTTTTAATATAGATTCGTTTAATATAAAACGAGCCAAAATAACAGAAGGATTATATATTGGAAAATTATTTTCTGATGAAGGAATAGGTAGCAAAGCATCATTTGATATACTTCAAAAATCAAAACCAGTTTTTGATATTCGAAAAATTCGTAGAGGACAACCATACGCTGTATTTCGTTCAAAATCAGATACTACAAATGTCGATTATATAGTTTATCAAAAAAGTTTAATAGAATATGTTGTGTTTGATTTTACTGATACAATGAATGTTTATATTGGACATAATCAAATAGATACTGTAAATAGAACAATAAGTGCAACAATAAATTCAAATCTTTGGTTTGCATTGCGTGATGCAAATGTAAATCCATTATTAGCCAACGATTTATCAGAAATATATGCTTGGACAATCGACTTTTTTGGAATACAAAAAGGTGATTATTTAACAGTAAATTTTGATGAATATTATGTAGATACTAATTTTGTGAAATTTGGAGACGTTCATGTTTCGCTTTTTAATCATTATGGCAAAGATATTTACGCAATTCCATTTTTTCAAGATAGCATAACAAGTTATTATGATATAGATGGAACCTCATTGCGACGTTCATTTTTAAAAGCACCGCTTGAATATTCAAGAATTGCGTCAGGATTTAATCCCAAACGAATGCACCCAATTTTAAAAATTGTACGTCCACATTATGGAGTGGATTATTCAGCACCAATGGGAACACCTGTAAGGGCAATTGGTGATGGTGTAGTTTTGTTGGCACAATGGGGCGGACAATCAGGAAATTGGATAAAAATTCGTCATAATGGCGTTTATGAAACTGGTTATCTTCATCTTTCAAAATTTGGAGAAGGTATTCATCAAGGAGCTATTGTAAAACAAGGTCAAGTTATTGGATATGTGGGAAGTACAGGACTTAGTACAGGTCCACACTTAGATTTTAGAGTTTGGAAAAATGGACAACCAATAAATCCATTAAATTTAGATGCTCCGCCTGTAGACCCTGTAAAACCAGAAAATCAGGCACGATTTGATAGTGTTAAAAATGTGTTGTTACCTAGAATACAAAACGATAGTTTAATTAGAAAATAACAATTATTATATAAAGATTTATTAGTGTCCGAGAAACCAATTTTTTCGACTCAAAGATAAAAATTGTTTTCTCGGACACTAATAATAAGATACATATTAAAACAAATTAAAAGTACAATTTTCTGTTTATTTGTTTTAATATCTTAAAAACAAAAAACAGCGTACATTTTTGTACGCTGTTATATATCAAATAATTATAAGTCAATATTATGCAACAACTTCGCTAACACGTTTAGCAGCTTCTTCGAATGTGATTGCAGATAAAACTTTTAAACCAGATTCGTCGATAATTTTTTTAGCTTCGATAGCATTTGTACCTTGAAGTCTAACAATGATAGGAATTTGAATGTTACCAATTTTCTTATATGCTTCGACAATACCGTTAGCCACTCTATCGCAACGAACAATACCACCAAAAATGTTAACAAGTATAGCTTTAACATTAGGATCTTTCATAATAATTCTGAAAGCAGCTTCAACAGTTTCAGCACTAGCAGTACCACCAACGTCAAGGAAGTTAGCAGGATCGCCACCAGAAAGTTTAATAATATCCATAGTAGCCATAGCTAAGCCAGCGCCGTTAACCATACAACCGATGTTGCCATCAAGTTTAACAAGGTTAAGACCAAATTTGCCAGCTTCAACTTCAGCAGGAGCTTCTTCTGTGATGTCTCTCATTTCTGCAAATTCTTTTTGACGGAAAAGAGCATTGTCATCGATTTTAACTTTGCAATCGGCAGCAAGAATAAGGTCGTCAGAAGTTTTGAAAACAGGGTTGATTTCCATCATAGAAGAGTCGCTTTTAATATACGCATTGTATAATCCAGTAGCGAATTTCTTCATATTTTTTAAAGCATTTCCTGATAAGCCGAGGTTGAAAGCAATTCTTGAAGCTTGGAATGGAAGAATTCCAGTAGCAGGATTGATTTCTTCTTTAAAAATTAATTCAGGAGTTTGTTCAGCAACTTCTTCGATATTCATACCTCCTTTTGGAGAATACATAATGATATTTCTACCAGTTGCTCTGTTAAGAAGAATACTCATATAGTATTCAGCAACGTCAACTTTCCCTTCTGCATTAGGATAGTAAATACTTTGTTCAACAAGAACTTTTCTAACGAGTTTGCCTTGAGCACCAGTTTGTTTAGTAACGAGAGTCATACCAATAATTTGTTTTGCGTAGGTAAAAACTTCGTCGATATTCTTTGCAATTTTCACACCGCCTGCTTTGCCGCGTCCACCTGCATGAACCTGAGCTTTAATAGCCCAAGACTGTGTGCCAGTTGATTCTTGTAGTTTTTTTGCGGCTTCTACTGCCTGTTCAGGAGTTTCTGCCACAATACCTTCGGGAACAGCAACCCCAAACTTGCGTAAGATAACCTTTCCCTGATATTCGTGTAAGTCCATATTGCTAAAGATGTTAGAATTTTACTTTTTTTCTATTTATTGAACTACGAAATTACAAAACTTTTTTTATAATTTCATTTTTATTGTAAAAAAAATAATATTTTGAAAAAAATGCAGTGATTTTCGTATGTGAAATATTATTTTTTTGAATTTCTAAAATTTAATTAATTATCTCAGGATTAATAAGTTGAAATTGAATTTCGTCTTTCCAACCGTCAGATGTTAAATGCCATTTTTTTAAAAGTCCGCATTGTTCAAAATTTTGACCTTTAAAAAGATTTATGCTTGGTATATTATCGTTGTGAATTCTTACAAATAATTGATTTAAATGTAAATGTTTAAAACTATATTCAATAAGAAGACCAAGTGCGTTTTGAGCAAATTTTTTTCCTCTATCATTTTTATCGTTTATAGAAATACCAACGGAAGCACGCATATCGTGAGGTTCAAATTCAAATAAATCGATTAATCCTACAGGTTTTTTTGTTTCAATATTTTCGATAACAAGTCGTAATTGACGACTTTCGTAGATATCTTTTAGCGATTCTTCTGCAATGTATTTAGCTAAAGCGTATTTTGAATAAGGAACAAGAGTGTAGCTCACTTCCCAAATATCAGGATTGTTTTCCCATTTATAAAGTATATCTATATCGTTAGGTTCAAGTGCACGTAGTTTTACAATCTTGTTTTGAAGAAACATCATTTACGAAAATTTAAAAGCAAATAATTAATGTAATGCTTCGATTAAGCCTTCTGGAATTGATAATTTAACAATTTTGTTGTCTAAATCTTGATTTATAACTTCAGCAGCCATTAATGGAACTAAAATTTCGACACCATTGTTAGATTCTATAATAATAAGAGGATTACCAGGAATTTCGTCAATGTCTTTAATAATACCTAAACTATTATTGTATTGATCAATGACCGAAAAATCTCTGTATATAAACACCTCGTTATCATCAAACTCGTCGTTGTCAATAATCAAAGTTTCGGTTAAAGCCCAAACGTTTTTACCAATAAGATTATTAGCAACAATATTATTTTTTACGGATTTAAATTTAAGAGAAATTGTATTTTTTTTGTCGTAAAAAATAGAATTATCAACAATAAAAAAAGGAACCATATATCCGTTGAATTCCACGATTAATGGTTCCTTTTCGTTAATGTCGTAATTAGGAGAAATTAGTTTAAGTATAATTTCTCCCATAGAGCCTCTAAATCCTGCGATTTGAGCCAGCTTAGTAAGATTACTTTTGTTTAAGTATTTATTCAGCTTTTGGTTCATCAGCAGGAGCTTCAGCAGTTTCAGCAGCTTTTTCAGCTTCAGCAGCTTTAGCAGCAGCTTCGGCTTCAGCTTTTTTCTTGTTAATTTCAGCTAATTTAGCTTCTTTAACTTTTGTTTCTGCTTCTAAGCGTTTAGCAACTTCAGATTTTTTCTTGCTTTCGTTGCTTTCTTTAGCAGCGTTAATTTTGTTTTCTTTGTTTTTAAGCCATTCTTCGAATTTAGCTTCAGCTTGTTGTTCGGTTAAGGCTTTTTTAGTAACACCTCTAAGAAGGTGATCTTTTAATAAAACACCTTTTTGAGAAAGAAGTGTTCTGCAAGTGTCGGTAGGTTGAGCGCCTGTTTGGATCCAATACAAAGCTCTATCAAATTTGATATCAATTTGTGCAGGATTTGTGTTAGGATTGTAAGTTCCTATTTTTTCAATAAATCGACCATCACGTGGTGCTCTTGAGTCGGCAACTACTATCGAATAGTGTGCGTAGCCCTTTTTACCTTGTCTTGCTAATCTAATTTTAACAGGCATAATTTTTATTTTTAATGATTAAAAAATTTTGCGCAAAGTTATTTTTTTTATTTGGTATTAACAAATATTTTTACTGATGAAGGAACAATTTTTATATCAATAGGTGTTGTGCCTAATAATTCGCCATCTATTTCAAATGGAATTTGTTTTGATTTGTTAGAAATTATTGAGCATTGTGTTATTTTTCGATATGTAACTTGATCAGCCATAATAGGTTGACCTTTTCTAAGTTTTTTAAATTGTTCTAAAAAATTAAACATTGAAAATTTTTTTACAACTACAAGATCTAAAACTTCATCGTCAACAATAGCGTAAGGCGAAACTCCAAATCCTCCACCAAAATATTTTCCATTTGTTATGCAAACTTCATATATTGGACCTTCATATTTATATTCATCTGCTTCTAATGTAATATTTATATCGTTTTGGAATGTAAATATTGAAGTTGCAGCTAAAATATATGCAATTTTTCCAGGCCATTTAATATTTTGTTTTTCAACCTTTGTTATTACCATTGGACCAAAACCAATATCAGCTGTATTGATAAAATATCTGCTTTCGGTTAAATTGTTATAACTTTGATATGTTATTTTAGCAACGTCAATTATTGTAAAATCATCCTTTTTAATTTTATCAATAATTAAATCATAGTTTTTTCCAGCATTAATTGTTCTAGCAAGGTCGTTGCCTGTTCCAAAAGGGATAACAACGAGAGATGGAAGTTTTGAAATATCAACATTTTCCATAATAATTCCATTAATAATTTCATTGGTAGTTCCATCTCCACCAACCGATAAAATTATGTCAACGCCTTCAGCAGCAGCATTTGCTGCAATAGATTGTGTTGTTCCTTTTTGAGTAATAACACATTTTAAATCAAAGTCTAGTGCAAAGTGATTTTTAATTTCAGATTGAATAGATTTAGCGTTTGGATTTTTTCCACATATAATAGCAACAACTTTTTTCATTAATCAGCTTGAAAATTTTTAAGTGTGATATTTTTGTTAGCAAGTATAGCGTATGGTGATTTATTAAACCATACACCAGTATTGATATATTTAGTATTTTGATTTATCATAAATTCAGCATTGCAATGACGATGTCCAAAAATGTAACAATCAGCTTGAATATTAGACATATTTTGTTTTATATATTCAACAATCCATTCAGTTTCACCATGAAAAACAGGTTTTCGAGAGTAAGCATTTCGTGACAAAGACCATTTTTTTCCTAGCCAAATGGCAAAATTAGGGTGTAATAGATTGGAAAACATCCATTGTAATATTTTGTTAGTGAATAAATATTTTAACATTTTATATTTTTTGTCATGATTTCCAAGTCCATCACCGTGACCAACATATATTTTTAGTCCATTAATTTCAAATAGTTTTGGTTCTCTAAAAATTTTAACACCTATTTCGTCAGCTAAATAATTATAAGCCCAAATATCGTGATTTCCAGTAAAATAATAAACTTTAGTTCCTGATTCTACTAATTCCGCAATTTTGTTTAAAAAACGAACAAAGCCTTTTGGAACAACATGTTTCCATTCGTACCAAAAATCAAAAATGTCACCTAATAAAAAAAGATATTCAGCATCGTTTTTAATAAAATCGAGCCATTGAATAATTCTTTTTTCTCTTTCAGCAGACAAAATTTTATCTGGAGCTCCAAGGTGAAAATCTGATGCAAAATAGGCTTTATCTTTCATTTTTTTTTTACTTTTTGTTTATTAAAGATAAATCAGCTAAAGCAATTGCAACAGCAGATTCTAAAATAGGCGGAACACGAAGAGCAATACACAAATCGTGACGTCCTTGAATAATAAGAGGTTCTATTTTGTTAGTTTTTAGATTATAAGTGTTTTGAGCAATAGAAATACTTGGTGTTGGTTTTATGGCAACTCTAAATATAATGTCGTTTCCGTTAGAAATTCCACCATTAATACCTCCAGCATTGTTGGTTTCAGTTTTTCCGTCAGCAGAAATAATATTGTCATTGTTTTGAGAACCAGTCATTTTAGCAACGTTAAAACCAGCACCAAATTCAATAGCTTTTATTGCAGGAATTGAAAAAACAATTCTACTAATTTCGGATTCGATAGATCCAAAAAAAGGTTCTCCAAGTCCCACAGGAACATTAGAAACGCAACATTCAACAATTCCACCAATGGAGTCGTGAGTTTCAATTGCATGATTTATAGCCTCTTCAATGTTAGAATTGCCTCCCACTTCAAGAATTTTAGCAGTAATATTTATTGGCGAAATAATTTTTTTTGCAATAACGCCAGCTGCAACAAGTCCGAGAGTAATTCTTCCAGAAAAATGTCCGCCACCAGTAAAATCGTTATATCCATTATATTTTATTCTGGCAACAAAATCAGCATGACCTGGACGAGGGTGATCAAAAAGTTGTGAATAATCTTTACTTTTTGTATTATTGTTATGAAATAATATTGTGATAGGTGCACCTGTTGTTTTTCCATTAAATACTCCACTTACAATTTGAGGAATATCATCTTCTTTTCTTGGAGTTGTTCCTTTTGCTCCAGATTTTCTGCGCATTAAATCTTCTGTAAAATCATTTTCAGAAAGAGGAATTCCAGCAGGACAACCATCTACACAAGTTCCCAAAGCTATGCCGTGAGATTCTCCAAATATTGTTACTTTAAAAATATTACCAATTGTGTTCATGAATTTCTTCTTATATTTTTGCGTAAAAGTATTTAGATTATATGAGAGGCAAAAATTTATTTATGATTTTGTAAAAAGAATTATAATAATTCAAATTTTTTGGTTATACATTCTGGGATGTTTTCGGGGTTGTGAGTTACAATGATTATAGTTCTATTTTTTTGCATAGAATATTGATTAATAATATTTTTAGCATGATTTTTATTGATAGCGTCAAGTCCATGAAGCGGTTCGTCAAGAATTAATAAATCAGGATTTTTTATCATTGTTCTTGCAAGAAGAACAAGACGTTGTTCACCGTCAGAAGTTTTTAAAAATAAATTATTTGCAAGATTTTCAATACCAAAAATTTTCATTATTTGTAAAGCTTTTTCGTATTGATTTTCGTTACATTGACGATAAAGACCTTGAGTATCAAATAATCCAGAAGCCACAACTTTAATACAAGGTTGATTTTCTCTAAAAAAGAGGTGCATTTCTGACGAAATATAACCAATACGTTTTTTTATATCCCAAATACTTTCACCAGTTCCTCTTTTTTTATCAAAAAGAGTTATGTCCATGTTATATGCTTTTGGATTATCGGCAGTTATAAGACTTAATAGTGTAGATTTTCCGCTACCATTTTTACCAGTTAAAGCCCATTTTTCGCCTTGTAAAATTGTCCAATTAAGGTTTTCAAAAAGAGTTCTTGTTGGGTATTTTATTGTGATATTTGAGAGTTTAGCAACTATATTAAAAGGTTTTAAATCAGTATGTTCAGGAATTGGAAGAGTTGTATTTTTAATTGATAGAGTAGGAAAGAGGTTTTGTTGAAATTCTTTGTTGCTTAAAAATTCTTCTTTACTTATTTTTGATAAAACTTGCATATTTTTTACAGGAATAACTGATTTAGAAACGTCAGGAATTTCTTTAGGATCAGGAATAATAAAAATCATTTCTTGTTGATTAGCTATTTCTGTAAATAATTGATTTAATTCATGTTTTGTATCAATGTCTAAGCCAATAAAAGGATTGTCAAAAATAATGATTTCAGGATTTTGCATTAAAATATTAGCAATTAAAAATCTACGAAGTTCACCTGACGAAAGCATGATTAAATGTTTGTTAAATAGTGATTCTAGTTTTAGTTTTTTAATCCAAAAATCTTTTTTAGGGTTATCTATTTTGTTTAATAAATCTAAAACAGTAGGAGTAAAGTCGTTTTCAGTGGCATTAAATCTTTGTTGATAATACATAGATGAATAATCAGCCATGGTATAAGCAGATTCAAAGCCAGCTTTAATAATAGTACCTTTTTTAAAAAGAACCCCTTTAGGAAGAAACGAAAAATTCATTTCTCCACTTTTAATAGTAACTTTTCCACAAATAATGTCAGCTAATTTAGATTTACCAGCACCATTGGCACCTATAATAGTAGGATTTTCACCTTTTAAAATAGATAAATTTATTTTACCATTAAAACAAACTCCATAAATAAAAGGTTCAACATTAATTAAATTTACTAAATTCATTTAAAAAACAAATTATAAACATTTTAGCATTTTTTCACCTAATTGTTTATTAGTAATTTGATAAATTTTTTGACATTCTTGATCAATAATATCTAATTCAGGAGATTTAGACACAATAAAATCATCGTCATTACCTAAACAATCAAGTTTTTCACACACAGTATTAATAGAAATAGTATTAATATCAGTAGAAGGAATAAAAATTCTTAAGTCGTTTCGTTCAGTTTTGATTTCAGCCAAAAGATTAACGTCAACAAGTTTTTGAGCAATATAAGTGAAAAAACGTTGAGAAATTTTGATTTCGTCAGCCCATTGAGCCGCATCTTTAGGTTTTTTACCTTCGGCAAAATTTTTTACAATTTTTGTCATAATAAGAACAGCGATACGTTTTTCGAGCCGTGAACTTACATCACTCACAGCGTGTTCCATAGAATATCTGCTAACAATTTGAATAGAATAGGCAATTTCACAACCAACAAGAACAATCATCCAAGAAGTTTGAAGCCATGTTAAAAATAAAGGTAATGCAGCAAAACTACCGTAAACAGCGCCGTAACTACTAACTCCAACTTGAAAAGTTACAAAAATCCATTGCCAAATTTGAAAAATAGTACCTGTAAAAATACCAGCAAACAAAGCAGATTTAACTTTTACTTTAGTATTTGGCATAATCAAATATAAGAGGGTAAATGTAATCCACATTAATATAAAAGGAACAAAACCAATAATAATATTTAAAAAAGGAGTTAAATAACCTGAAAAAACTTCTTGAAGGTGAGTACGAAGAAAAATAGTAGCACTAGCAGCGGTTAATAAAAGGATAGGAGCAAAAATCATAATAGACACATAATCAGTTACTTTTTTTACAATAGAACGAGATTCTTTTATATCCCATAAATAATTAAAAGCCTCTTCAATGTTGCTAAGAAGTTTAAAAACAGCATATAGCAACATAACCACACCAATACCAGCAATAAGTCCACCTTTAGTATTATCAAGCATCGACGTAGAAAATTGAATAAGATAATCCCCAATTTCAGAATTAGCACCAAATCCATTTTGAATAACTCTAGTTAACAGATTTTCAAGACCAAACCCTTTAGCAATAGCAAATGCCAACGCTACAACAGGAACTATTGAAAGTAAAGTAAAAAAAGTTAACGCCGAAGCATTTACCGAACATTTATTTTCAGAAAAACCTTTAGTTGCAATAATAATAATTTTTAACACCTCATACATTTTGTGTTTAAGTTTACCCAAAACAGTGGTGTCTTTTTTCCAAATACCTTTAGTTACAAAAGTTTTAGCTTCTTCGTATTTTTTACTAAAATCAATCATAGTTAATATTATTTTAAATATTTAATAATCAAGTGTTTTGCATAAAATAAACACTAAAAAAATCCATTAAACAATAGATTCATAATTTACGCAAAATTCGTGAAATGTTCTAATTTTTTAAAGATTAAAATCAATTATTAAGACAAAAATATTTTTTTATTAACATGTGAATTATCAAAACCTTAAAAAAATGCTTTACATTTGCACGCTCTTTTAGAGAGAGTTATATTATTATTTTGCTTTTCCTCGTGTCGGGTATCTTTTTGGGTGGAATTTAATTCCTAATATTCATTGGAATACATTCGAGGAAGGGTAAATTCATCTAAAAAAAGTTTTTTATAAAATGACATTTGAAGAAATTGGTTTAATAAAACCTATCGTAGATGCAGTAACAGAGATGGGTTTTGAAAACCTTACACCGATTCAGGAAAAATCAATTCCATTTATCACCACAAGTGATTCAGATTTAATTGCATTAGCGCAAACAGGAACAGGAAAAACTGCGGCATTTGGACTTCCAGTATTAAACATGTTGAACGTAGAAGAAAAAGACACACAAGTTCTTGTATTATGTCCAACACGTGAACTTTGTCTCCAAATAACAGGAGATTTAAAGAATTATTCAAAATATATGAATGGATTGGAAGTGGTTCCAGTATATGGCGGTGCAAGTATAGAAACACAAATAAAACAATTAAAGAAAAAGTGCCAAATAGTAGTTGCTACCCCAGGACGAGCAATCGACTTAATGGAACGTCATGCTTTAAAAATCAATAGCATAAAATGGCTAATACTAGATGAAGCAGACGAAATGTTAAGTATGGGATTTAAAGACGATTTGGATACCATTTTGGCAGATACTCCAGAAGAAAAACGAACATTCTTGTTTTCAGCAACAATGCCTGCCGATATAGAACGTATGGCGCATAGTTACATGAAAAATCCACAAGAGATAGCAGTAGCCACCAAAAATATTGCGTCAGAAAATGTTGAACATCAATATTTTATGGTTCGCTCAAAAGATCGTTACGAAGCATTAAAACGAGTTGCAGACGTTAATCCAGATATTTACGCAATAGTATTTTGTCGTACAAGAATGGAATGCAAAGAAGTGGCAGATAAATTAATAAATGATGGATATGATGCAGATGCACTTCATGGAGATTTGTCACAAGCACAACGCGATAATGTAATGCAACGTTTTCGTAGTCGTCATTTGCAAATATTAGTAGCAACCGACGTAGCAGCACGAGGACTTGACGTTAATGAATTAACACACGTAATAAATTATAATTTACCAGACGATCCAGAAGTTTATATTCATCGAAGTGGACGTACAGGTCGCGCAGGACGTTCAGGAATTTCAATTTCAATTATCCACTTAAAAGAAAAAGGGCGTTTAAAAGATATAGAACGTTTATGTAAGAAAAAATTTATACAAAAACCAGTTCCAACAGGAAATGAAATTTGTGAAATACAATTAATGAACCTTATTGATAAGGTAAGAGGTGTTGAAATTGACGAAACACAAATTTCTGCATTTGAAGATAAAATAGCAGAAAAACTTGCAGATATGAGTCGTGAAGACATTATCAAAAAGTTTGTTTCAATGGAATTTAATAGATTTCTAGACTATTATCGCAATGCGTCAGATATTAATGTAGAAAGCGATTCAGAAAATGAAGGTCGCAAAGGACGTAAAGGCGAACGCGGCGAACGAGGTGGACGACATGGAAAATTAAAATATTCACGTTTGTTTATTAGTTTAGGAAGTAAGGATAATCTTGCACCAGCTAAAATGATGGGATTTATCAATAGAATAGTTGATAATCGAGATGTTACAGTTGGAAAAATAGATATAATGCGAAATTTCTCATTTTTTGAAGTTGATAGCGAACACGAAAAAGAAGTAGTTGATGCAATGAATGGATCAGAATTTGACGGAAAGACAATTTCTGTTGAAGTAGCATCAAATAAAGGCGAACGCGACAATGGACGAGAAGATAGAAGTTCTCGCCGTTCAAAAGATCGAGACCGTGGCGAAAGAGGTGATCGTGGCGAAAGAGGTAGTCGTAGAGACCGAAGTAGCAGAGGTGAACGTTCAAAAAGTGAACGTGGAGGTCGTGAACGTGGAGGATTTAGAGAAGAACGTCGTCGAGATTCTCGTTCGTCAGAACGTAGTGAAAAACGTTCAAAGAAAAGATTTTAATACGAAGTAAATATATGTTAATAAAAAACAGCAAGTTTAACGCTTGCTGTTTTTTTTGTATATATATTAAACTACACCTTTTTTAAAATCTTAAAAAATTCCCAAATAGCAATACCAGCGCTAACAGACACATTTAAAGAATGTTTAGTGCCAAATTGAGGAATTTCAACACACAAATCACACATATTCATAACATCGTCGTCAACACCTTTAACTTCGTTGCCAAAAATAATTGCACATTTTTCAGTGTTAGATAAATTTAGATTGTCTATCATAACACTTTCTTTTGCTTGTTCAATTGCAATAATTTTATAACCTTTATTTTTAAGATTTAGAACCGCATCAATCGTAGATTTTGCATATTCCCAATCAACGCTATTTTCAGCACCAATAGCAGTTTTACGAATTTCAACATTTGTTGGAGTTGCAGTAATTCCGCAAAGAATAATTTTTTCAATTCTAAAAGCATCACTAGTTCTAAAAACAGAACCAACATTTAAAGCACTTCTAACATTGTCGAGAACAACAACTATAGGAGATTTTTCAGCATTCTTAAATTCCTCAACGCTAATGCGATTGAGATTTTCCATCGAAAGTTTTTCCATATCAAAAAAATAGGGATGAATATTATCATCCCTCAAAAATATTTTTGTTAAAATTATTTATTTAAACATTTTTTTACGATGTCGGCAATCATTTTACTTTCAGCTTTGCCAGCGAGTTGACTATTAGCTTCTTTCATCACTTTCCCCATATCTTTAATAGAAGCAGCTCCAGTATCAGCAATAATTTTGTTTATAATTTGTTCAACTTCAGATTCACTCAATTGTTGAGGTAAGTATATTTTAATACAATCTAATTGTTTTTGTTCTTCATCAACTAAATCTTGACGACCTTGTTGTTGATAAATAGAAATAGAATCAGTACGTTGTTTAATCATTTTTTGAATAATTTTTAAAACATCAGAATCATTAACATCTTCAGTTTTTCCTGATGTTTTAGCTAAAAGGATTTCAGATTTAATAGCTCTGATAGCAGCAAGGCGAACTTGATCTTTAGCCTTCATAGCTGTTTTCATGTCTTCGTTTATTTGTTCAGTTAAAGTCATGGTATAAATGTTTTAATATTATTTTTTATTAGCCAATTTTTCATAAATAGCAGCATTTTTTTTATCGTTTAAACGCGTAAAAATTCTTGCTAAGATTGCTGCGTCAGTAGGATTTTTGTATAAATTATAAAGTTTAATATAGTAAATTTTAGCTTTTTTATATCTATCAATCATAGGTTTAGTTTTGTCAACCATTATTTTGTAAGTAGCATTAGTTTTTTTTGCTTCGTATTCAGCTATAGCTTTTTTATAGTCAGTTTCAACAGAATAATAACAGCTCCACGCCATATAGTTTAATCCAATATAATTATTAGGATCCAAGTTGAAAATTTTTTTAGCCACTTGATTTGCTTTATCTTTTTGATTGCATTTAGTTAAAGCAGTATGATAAAGTTCTAAATTATCGATTTCTTCAGAATCTGGAATTTTTAATCCTTCGTAAGCAGAAATAGCTTTTTGATATTCTTTCATTTGCATATAACGAAAAAGGAGACGTTTTTTTACATATTGAATATCGTCACCATCACGATACATTGTATTATATTTTTCAAGATTATCAAGTTCTTTGGTATGATTGTCTATTTTTGCATAATATTTCATTTTCATAGAGATTGACAATTCATCATCAAATCCCATACTTTCAGCTTTATAAAGATAATCTATTCCTTCTTTTTCTTTACCAGAATAATACAACGCTTTTCCAGCAGAAGCATAAATTTCTGAAGGAGCCGAAATATTTTTGCTTTCGTATTCAGTAATAATGGATTGATAAGTTATTGCTGCAGAATCGTAATTTTTTTCGTAAAAATATTGATTAGCATTTTGTTGTTTTATAGTTAATTTTTTTCCAGCGCCACAAGCACTGAAAATTAACAAAATAGCTAATAATAGATAAAGTGATAAGTTTTTCATATAAATATTTTTTTCAAAATTATAAAGAATCTCAATAATTTCTTCTTTTTTTATAAAAAATGTTTAATATAATAAATTTATAAATTCAATAGATTATCATTATTGTTTAATAAAAAACCAGAGTCTTCTAAAAGGTTAGAAGTATTAAGAGCTGCAGCAACAGCCATTTGGTCGCAGCGTTCATTTTCTGGAGTATCATTATGCCCTTTTATCCAAATAAATTTTACATTATGTTGACGATAAATTTGATAAAATCTCATCCAAAGATCTTTGTTTTTTTTTCCAGAAAATCCTTTTTTTATCCAACCTAAAAGCCATTTTTTTTCAACACTATCAACAACATATTTAGAATCAGAATATATAGTAACATTCATACCTGGATTTTTCAAAGCTTCAAGACCTACAATAACAGCTAAAAGTTCCATTCTATTGTTAGTAGTAAGTTTAAATCCTTGAGAAATTTCTTTACGATGAGGACCACATATCAAAACAGTACCGAACCCTCCTGGTCCTGGATTACCTCTTGACGCACCGTCAGTATACATTATTATGTCCATTATTTTTCAATTTTTGCAAAAGTATAAAAATGTTAATTTTATACAAAATAGTATTACGTGATTATTTCAAAGTGGATATCTTACAATTAAAAATTATGATAATGACTCAAAAATGTTTACATTAGGACTTCCCAATAAAGAAGTTCGTATTGGATTATCAGAGTCACTTTTACCAACTATTTCTAAATTAGATTCTGTTGCTAACGATTCTATTGTTTACAATTTTTATGAAGCTATTAAAAACGATAGTATTGATGATGCTCTCAACGCCATAAAATCTTGGATAGCATCAATTCCGTATGATGTTATGACTAAAAAAG
>JAKSUC010000058.1 GCA_024413595.1 Bacteroidales bacterium | reverse complement strand
AATGTTTTAGACAAAAAAGATTCTCTTGGAACATCTGTATCTGGCTATATGCCACGAGGTTACAATTGTGGATTTATTTACGAAGGCGGTTCATTGCACACAGTAGCTCACGAACTTGGTCACGGTGTTGGAAATCTAGAACACGCATTTTCTGCATCAAATAATTCTGGTAAAACACAAAATTTGATGGATTATTCTACTGGTGAAGAACTTTATCATTTTCAATGGAATGAAATTCAAGATCCAAGCAGAGTTTGGTTGAAGTGGAGAAAGGATGAAAGCGAGGGGGAGATAAAGATTGGTAGAACTGATTTTGATACGAAATTCTATATTATATGTATTTCGAATAGAGATACTTTATTTTATGAAGCAGGTGAGAATATTTACTTATTAAAGAATTCTAAATATAAATTTGAGATTATAAAAAGACATAATTTTTTATTTGGTAATGTTATGTGTTCTACTGATTTTAAATTTAATAATGTTAGTTGGAATAATAATGAAAAAAAATCTATTTATGAAATTAATACATCTACATATAATTCAGAAGTTTTAAAAGCGCAGATTTTTGGTGATGAAAAAATTATAGGCTATTTAAGTAATGATAATAAATTTATTAGAGTTAATGATAAATCTTTAATTCCTAATAATAGTAAATATATAGAGGTTGATGCAAATAAATTAGGTATTATTGAGAAAAGTGACATCACGATCATTTCTAATATTATTTTAATTGATAGACCTATTGTAGAATTTGTTAGAAATAAAAATTACCAAGGAGAATATGGATTTGATAATGATTTTTGGACTGAAAATGAAAAAACTATACACTATAACAAAATAAAAATAAATGGAATTGATTATAACATCCCTTGGTTGTCTGCAAAAACAGGTCAAGAAATCAGAATTAACGCAATAATTAATGCCAAAAATAAAAATATACCAGCAAGCACAATTATGTTTGAAGGAGAAGATGCAGAGATTAGTGTAGTAAATTCTTTAAAAAATATAAACAATGTAATTAATATTAAACCAGGAATTGTTAATAATTTTGAATTAAAAGTTAAATTTTTGAGTAATAATTCTTTCGATACCCCAAAAAAGATATATGCAAAACTTGATTCTGAAACAATTGGCTGTCTTTATTATTTTTCAACGGATAATTTTAAAGAAGCAAATCTTATTATTCACCCTTTTTTTGTAAATAATAATTATTATACAGAAATAAATATTAATAAAATCCAATCATATTTAAATAATAATTCTTTTAATCAAAGTTTTGTTTATTGGAATGTAACTTTATGTCCCAATGATTTTAAAAATAGTAAAATAGAAAGTTTAATAAGTTTATATAAACCAAATCTTGATTATCCAAGCGTTAACAATAAAAATAAGATAGCCGAAGATTTAATAAATGGAGTAACAAACCAATACAATTCAGGTGTTATATTAGATTTTATAAAAGATTATTTTTGTTTTGAGCAAATGAATTTAAATAATAATGACTATGTTTTGTTTGTGACTGATATTGAACCAAATAATGGTTCTGAAGATGGTATTGCTGAACAACATAACCCTTGGTCTGTTATTTTTAAAAATGGTATCAATAATTATTCTACTTATGTCCATGAAATAACGCATTGTATTGGTTTTAATCACACATTTGAAGAAAAAGATAGTAAAAGTTTTGGAGGAAGAGGAAAAAAAGTATCCAAAAATTCTACTGAAAATTTCATGGATTATTCGGACTCTAAAATAATGTTTTGGAAATCAGATTGGGTTGATATAAATTTAAACATTAATAGAAAATGAAAAAGATTTTTTTATTTATAATACTATTGATACTATTGTTTTGTAATGTTTCTTATGCTCAAAAACAAACTGTTTTGCAAACTCTTGTGAATTTTTATGAAGTGAATTTCTCTGAAAAATTGGATACTACTAAATTTCAGAACATTAGTTATTTAGATTTTTTTTTAACGAGACTAATTGAAAGAAATTTTACAAAATCGGAGACTGAAAATTTCGTGTCCAAAAATTTGACAATGAACCTAAAACATTGGTTTGGACAAAGTGTTTTAGGACGCAAATATTTCAGAACTTTCAAGAAAGAATTTATGACTCCATACAATTATAAGTATTCCTACAAGCAAATCAAAGATAATTATTGGAGTTTTAAATCTGAAAATGCATATTGGAATTACATGGAACAAAATTATCCAATTACATTGGATAGTATTTATAATGTTTTTTATCAAAAAGAAGCTGAAAAGATAATGACTCGACTTAATAAATTGGATGTTTCTGAATTGATTTATTCATTGGGTTTGTTGGATTTAGAAACAAATATTCAGTTATTTACATCAATATCAGATGATTATAAACATTATTCAGAAAACGAGATTATCTTGGCAAAAATGGCTTCTGCACGTCTTGGTGATAAAAAATCAGAAGATTACTTGCTGTCAGATTCTGTTTTTGAGAATTTTAGATTCGACATGCAAATTAATGTTTTAACATATCTTTGCACTCAAAATTCAGCTTACAAATTTGTGAAATTGCTATCTAAAAATATTGATTATTCTAAAATTAAAGTTGAACTGAAGCAGCGGGTTAGTCGCAAAGAATGGGTTTCGACTTCTGATTCTATCTTGATTACAACTTTCCCGAAAGAAGAACCATTATGTTACACGGTTATTAAATATCTTACCCAGCAAAAAGGTCGAGATTTTTTTATTTATCCTCAAATTAAAGATTTAGAAAATATAGAAGATTTAACTTATATAGAGTCTGAAATTTATGATAAAAAAATTCAAATGGCAATTCAACTTCTTGAGCAAAATAAGGGTCGATATATTTTAAATAGAAAAATTAACAACTAAGTTTAATTTTATTAAACAGATTTAAGTTTAAAGAATTATATAAGATGTTTACTAAATTATATAATTTATTTTATAATTTAAGAATAACATTATGAAATTAAAGAATTTATTGATGTCAAATAAATAAAAAAAGTAAATATCATTATTAATGATATTTTTTTATTGTCCAACATCAAAATAATCACTAAATTTGTTTTAATTCAACCAATTTACCCATGGGAATTGAAGAATATCGCGCAACAGGTGGTGATAGAGTTTTATTAAACAATTATCATAGGAAATTAGACTCATCAGCTAATTTTCAGCTCAACTTTTTGCCCGTAAGTAAACAAGTTTACCGTTTTGATTATTTAGGTTCTGGGAACCATGGAATTTTTTCAACAAATGAATTTTATCCCAAATCTGGAAGTTATAATTTTCGTTACAAATCAGTCGAGACTACAAAAACAGATTATGTTAAAGTAGATTTTAATATAAAGACTGCGTTATATTCAATGATTGTTTTGAAGTAAAACAATACATTAACTTTAACAGCAACAATATATTTAGAATATTTAAAATAATCATTATGAAAAAAATATTATTAATTTTGATTTCTATTATGTTTAATATTACAATATTTGCTCAAAATTTTACAGCAGATTCATTAATTAATTTTATTAATTATGCTATAAAAGGATATACCCCACAAATAGTTAATGATAATGAACGTACTTTATTACCCCAATTTGATAGTATTTCTCAATATAATTCTTTAGAATATTTATATGATTATTCTAACAATGAATTATTATATTCTAAAATTTCAAATGTTTATCATATTTTAAATATTTTTGCATATAGTAAGTATGAAAATATTAAACAAAAAGCAATTAATTTAATACTCGATATTTATAGAATAAGTAAAAGTGGAGGTTATTTTCATCGTTTTTATAAATATTCAGATTTTGATGATAAAGCTAAAGAGAAAATATTAAAAATAATTAATAATGAACCTTATAATGTAAAAGAACTTTTCGTTTTACATTATAGAATTGAAAAAGATTATAAAAAGATATATCATAATGATACCTTATTTATACGTAGATATCTTAAAACTACAAAATTAAGTATTGATGAACTAAGAGATAGTTTGATAAAAGCTGAAACAGAGGAATGTATGAACGAATTAGATTGCAAATCAAGCTATAAATTAGAATTATATAAAATAGGAGCAGGATTATATATGTATGAATTAATACCTAACCTTGAAAAATTATTAGTAGAAGATACTCTAAATAAACGAGTTTATAAACTATGTTTAGCAAGATTAGGAAATATAAAATATCAAAAGGAAATAATTAATGAAGTATATAAAACAGGAATTATAAATTGTTCTGAATTAGGCTTTTTAAATACAGCAGATATATATAAAGCAATAATATTTGGATTACGAGTTGATGGTATGTTTACACAAGTTGGAACAGGATTAAATAGGTTAACAGGAAAATATGAAACACATGAATTTGAAATGGGGACAAATAAATTTCATAATTTTGAAAATGTTGTTTATTCAAATATTTTCACTTCAGTAATTCCTAATAGTTTTCTTGAAAGACAGTTAAAGATGATTATGGAAACCGATCAATTAGAAGATTTGGAATTATGCGAAGAATTAGCCAAATGGTTGGAAGACAACAAAAATAAATTGTATGTTTCTCCTAAATTTAGATATTAGTTAACAATCAAAATTACCAAACTTTAATTACATTTACACCAACAAAAATAAATTAATTTCAACCCATGGGAATCTCAGAATATCGTGCAACAGGAGGAGATAAAGTTTTATTAAACAATTATCACAGAAAATTAGACTCTTCAGCTAATTTTCAACTCAACTTTTTGCCGTCAGATAAACAAATTTACGGTTTTGATTATTTAAGTTCTGGAGACCATGGAATTTTCTCAAATTCAGAATATTATCCAAAAACTGGAAACGGTTATGATTTTCGTTACAAATCAATTGAAACTACAAAAACCGACTATGTAAAAGTAGATTTTTCAAATTTTAACGGTTTGAAAGACAGCGTAATATTCAAAGACCGTTATGGAATAAAACTCAAATTATCAAAAGATAATATTTTAACATTTACTGGTACACAAAAACCTGATACAAATTATATTTATGCGTATAGAGGCGATAAGAAGATAGGAAAACTCTTTTTGAATACTTATAAACGCCAAACCAAATACATTGAATTAGTGAGCGTTAACGGTGGTACAATTGACAAAACAATCACAGCCGAAGGGCTCTCAAAAATATTCAATTGTGCAGTTGTGGATTTTAAAATCGAAATCAAAAGCCTTGACATCCGAGACCTAAAAACCTTCACCCACGGCGGTTCAAATTGGCATTCGGTCTACAACGACGACCAAAAGAAAGTACTCGAAGCATACGACTCCCTAATGAAGGACGATAAGTTCTATCTATTTTTCGTTGATAACGTTTTGAATAAAAAAGATTCGTTAGGAACGTCTGTATCAGGTTATATGCCGCGTGGCTACAACGCCGGCTTCATCTACGACGGTGGCTCGCCTCACACCATCGCCCACGAGTTAGGACACGGCATCGCAGGCTTAGAGCACGTGTTTGAAAACTCAAACAACTCAGGCAAGACCGCCAACTTGATGGACTATTCTTTCGCGAAAAATGCTAAGGAACTTTGGCATTTTCAATGGGATGAAACTCAAGATCCGAGTAGGGTTTGGATGAAGTGGAATAAAGATGAGAGCGAAGGAGAAGCTAAAAAATGTGGAGAAATTATTTCAATTAAACTAACATGTGATAAAGACAGGCGAATTCAATTGTATCGTGATGATAATGATAATAAGATAGAATATGACGATTTAAATTATGAATTTGATGGTAAGGAAAAAATAGAAAGATCGTTTGCAGTTTTGAAAAAAACAGATGTTACTATAAATATAAAATTTACACTTAATGCAGTTCCATTCAGTGAAGATTTAAGTGTTGAGATTGTGTTAAAGAAAAAGAAAATTAAAAATGCGAAAATTTTGTCCTTTGATGCAAAAGCTACAAAAGATAATTCTAATACTTATCAAATTGAAACAATAATTTCTTTTGATGATTGTTTAGATTATTATGACAACATTAATTTGTATTTGATTGATGAAAATGAGAAAAAACAACTTATAGGCTCTACAAGTAATAAAATTATGGTAATGGGTGCAAAAATTGAAGAACAATTTGACAATCCATTATATGAAACAATAGCAGACATTGGTTGCCGAAATGCTTTTGGACAGAAAGAATCAGAAAACATTGTTAATGCCATTTGGAATGAATTTGAGAAGTTGGAAATGAAAAATGCCAATGGCGAAATAATGAAATATTGGGGTCAAGAGTCAAATCCTGGACAAAATATTTCAAGTATGCTAAAAAATAAAAATGGTACTTGTCGTGCTTGGGCAAGGTTATTTTATTATGTACTGAAATATCAGGGAATTGGGGATATTGCTGTTTATCATATTGAATCTAAAAAAGTTAGTGAAGGTGAGCAAATTGCTACCAATTGTTTCGATGAAAATTATTGGGGAGTACCATTTGAAGAAGGTGCAAGTGTTTGTAATTATTCTTGTAAAGGCGGTCAAAATAATGATATTGTACCATGTGCTTTTAAAAATCACTATGTCGTTGTTTGGAATGGTATCTTATATGATCCTTCTTATGGTAAAAATTATAAACATAATGTAAATACTGCAAATACGATAGAAACAGATTGGGAGAAATATTCTATTGGTGCATATATAAATATAAATGTTGACAATAAATCAGTTGCAAGACCGAACAAATTAAATATTCCTGAAGTAGAATTTGGTAAAGATTTACAACAAATATTCCTTATGAAAAAATTAATTATAACATTTATTTTTGTTTTGATGTCATTACTTACTGATGCTCAGATTATAAGTATTGATTCTTTGTATTGTACTTACAAAGATACGGTAATGTCTAAGCATAAAAATCGATATTACCTTGCCAAGTTGTGGATGTCATTTAATGGTGGACAACAAAGATTGATATATAAAACAGTCGGAGATAAACAATCAACGCTTGGTTTTCGCAGAACATATAGTCCTGAAATAATGAAATATGTTTTTAACGAATCTGATAGTATTGTTTATTTTATAGAATATATTCGTGAATTTTTAAAGATTAGAATAGTACCTTTAGACGGTTCTGCTATAAATAAATCTTCATTTAATCCAGGAACTACGGAGTATTCTGCATGGTTTGAAAATAATCATATTTTAGTTGATAGGAAAATTTTAAAATATATAGCAGATAATCTTCTTAAACTAAAAGATATAGAAGCTCAAATACAAAATAATATACTAATTTTGCGATGTTATAAGTATGAGAAACAATTAGTAATATTTCAATATGATTTTATCAAAAAAGAATGGTCAATTACCGAAGACCGGGATTTGACAGAGGCAGAAGTTGATAGATTGGGATTTTATACTGCTGAGCCTAATGATTCAAATAAATAAAGAAGAGTATCGCGCCACCGGTGGCAACTCCGTATTATTAAAAGAATACCACCGCAAATCAGACTCCCTTGCGCAGTGGCAGATAAACTTTTTGCCCGACACAAAACACCAGACCTACGCCTTCGACCACATCGGCAGCGGCAACCACGGAATTTTTTCTAGTTCAGACTACTACCCACAATCCGGCAGTTATGATTTTAGATATAAAAGTGTAGAGTGTGGCAAATCCGACAAAGTAATTGTAGAATTTGATACCTACCCCGAAGCCGACAGCGTGGTGTTCAAAGATAAGTACGGTGTAACATATCCAATTTCTTTAAAGGATAACGTCTTGTCATTCACTGGCGTATCCAAAGCCGACACCAACTTTATCTACGCTTATAGAGGCGACCAAAAGATAGGAAAGTTGTTTTTGAATACCTATCAGCAGAAAACCTACAAAGTAGTATTTGTTAGAGTAAATGGTGCGGCAAAAAAATTGAACGCAAAAGAAATCACAAAATATTTAAACAAGGTCTACAATCAGTGTGCGGTAAGTTTTGAAGACTCAATCGACAATATTACCATCGACGATTTAACCTCTTTCTCCCACGGCGGCAGCGGTATCCTCACCGTCTACAATGAAGACCAAAAGAAAGTACTGCGAGCCTACGACAAGAAAATGAAAGACGGAGTCTTCTATCTTTTCTTCATCGACAACGTCTTAGACAAAAAAGACTCATTAGGAACATCCGTATCTGGCTATATGCCACGCGGTTACAATTGTGGATTTATTTACGAAGGCGGTTCATTGCACACAGTAGCCCACGAACTTGGTCACGGAGTAGGAAATCTAGAACACGCATTTTCTGCATCAAATTCTTCTGGAAAAACTAAAAATTTGATGGATTATTCTTATGGAACAGAACTGTATCATTTTCAATGGAATGATATTCAAGATCCAAGTAGAGTTTGGATGAAATAAATTTAGTAATATAAATTAAGCAGATTTACAAAATGATTTTGTTTATGAAGTAAGCAATGAAACTAATATTAAATGCAATGAAAATTGTAATGATGCACTTGGACAAAACAATAAAAATCCAATATGTACATTCAAAAATCATTATGTTGTTGTTTGTAACGAAATTTTGTATGATCCATCATACGGAACAAAATTCGTTAGTAATGGAAATGAAAATATTTTTGATTTATGGGAAAATGCTTCTATCGGTGCTTTTTTGGTAAAAAAAGATATTGATGATTTTTATGCCAAACCTAATGATGAAAATGTTAGAGAAATAAAATTTTCTAAAAGTATTATTAAGGAAGAATTAAAATAAAAAAATATTATTATGAAAAAAATATTCTTGATATCCTTTTTACTATTTATAAACATTGTTAACTATGGTCAAAATGTTTGTATTGATACTTGTTATTTAGAATTAAATGATACAATTATCTATAAAGCTAGTGATAATAATAAAAAAAATATAATTGAGAAAAGTTATATAAATGTAAAAGTTTATGTAGAAATCAACAAATATAATAAATGTATTTATAATCGTCTTAGTAGAAACTATAACTCTATGAATAGAGAATTTAGTCCAAGAATTATAAAAATTATATGCAATAAATATAATAATTATGCATATGTAATTAAGTATTATTTAGAAACCTTAACAATAGAAAAAATTAATATTATAGAATGTTTAAAAAATGATAAACCTCAGTCTTATAATATTGATAATATTATCCAAATAAATCAAGAAATATTTGAATACATTGCTAATAATTATTTGAAATTAAAAGATATAGACGTAGAATTAGATGAAAATTATTTAACCTTACGTTGTTATCAATATTATAAAAAATTTGTAATTTTTAGATATGATTTTAACACCAAAGAATGGTCGATTTTAGAAGATCGCAAACTAACCGAAGAAGAGGTTGAAAAATTAGGATTTTATGATTAAAAAACTAACTTATTAATCATGAATATCAGAGACAACAACAATTATCACAGAAAATTAGACTCATATATTAGAATTTTATGATTTCCTAGTTTCAATTCTTTTTCGATTTATTTTAATAAGACGATCAAAGTCACTATCTGCTTTTATTTTGTCAAGAATACGTTTTACTATTTTATAAAGAGATTTTTCAACAGAGTAGTTTGCAGGACATGCAAAATTAACGCGTTGTTCGCGTATAAGTTTTTCTGCAATAGCCTTTTTTTCTTTATCACCAGGTTTATAAACAGCAATACTATGTCCCCCGCGTTCTTTTATCATTTTCATACTTGGAATATCGGTTTCTCCATCGCCAAAATAAATCATATTTTGAAAAGGCATTGCTCGTTCGTCTTCTGGTATATATTCATTAATTCGTTTATTGTCAGATATTTCTTTTATACCTTTATTTATTTTGAATAAAAATTGAGTTTTTGTTGTATAATCAACAGCAACTGCTGGCCAATATGCGTTACCTTCTTCGTTATAAAGAAACGAACAGGCATATATGTTTGCAAATTCAGATGCAATTTGTGAACCTTCAATCATTTCTTTTAATCCAGAAGAATTTATATAATGTTTTATGTCAATACCATTAGCTTTTCCATAATTGTTAATGGTTTTAAACCAATCTTTTACACCTTCGTATAATTTAATTTTGCTACCGAATTTTTGAAAAGACTCGCGAGTTAATTTTATATCGTTTTTTTTAGCTTCGTTAATCATTTGGTACATATAACAAAGAATTCCACTTGCATCGTTTTCTATAGACATTTGGTTGCAACGTTTCCAAAATTCTTTATTGTCAGTTCCGATAGCACTAATAAAACCAAATTCCTGCATATTTCCAGGCGAAAGAGTTCCGTCAAAATCGTATATTAAAGCAACAGGTGTAAGCATATTTTATAAATAAGAGCAAATATGTTAAAGTAAGAAAAATAATATTTTATAACAAAAATGGGGAACGTTAACACATTCCCCCATATAAAATATGAACAAAAATACAATTACTTTCCAACAACTTCTAAAGCCAAATTGTTGTCAGCTAATTTACTATCGTCAGCTGTTGCAACTTGAACTTTTATTGCATAAACGTCCATGAATTTCTTTTCAAATTCGTCAACAGTCCATTTAGGATCTATAGTAAATTCTTGAACTTTTACGTCATCGTCTTGACGAACATTGCAAAGTAAAGCTTCATCGTCAACAAAATGATTTGAAGTGTTGTATACTCTAAGAGTTGCACCAAAATTTTCTTTAAAAGCAGCTCTTAATGTTTTTACTTTCATACGACCATCTACTTTAATTTCAGCCATAATAATCTGATTGTTAAGTTTGCCTACTCGATAATTAGGATTTTCGGCTACGTCCTTGGATATTTCCTTATTTTCGTTTCACAAGTTACGAACTTTTTTTATAAAAGTAAATAGTTTATTCGTATTTTTTTTTAATAATTTTAATCCTTTTATTTATTGCAATTTTTATCAAATTGTTTTTGAAAACATTTTTCCACTATCTTTTATCATTGGGTCGAGAAGGACAGCTATGTTTCGTACTGCTAGAAAAGCATCTTGTCGCAATTTAAGTTCGTTGTTGGTTATGGTTAATATTCCATCGTTTACAAATTGTGCAAATTTTTCTGGTTTATAATCTGTTGCTTCTATAATATCTTTTACAGAAATTCCAAGTTTTGATGCGCAATAATCAAAATTTAATTTTCCATTACACATTAGTTCGTTGATGGCTTCACGAACTATAATTTCTTTATTGCTAAGAACATAGCCACGTTCTACTGCAAGTCCATATTTATTTATTGTATCGATATAAATATCTGGATTTTTGATATTTTGAACATAACTTTTATGAAGTTGAGTTATTGAAGTTGCTCCAAATCCATAAACTTGTCCTGTGGTTTCTGCTGTACAATAACCTTGAAAATTACGTTTTAGGTTTCCATTTTTTAGAGCAATCGACAAGGCATCGTCTGGTTTGCAAAAATGGTCCATTCCTATAAAATTATATCCAGCTTTTGTTAAAATATCGTGCGCTCCTACAAAACAATGAAGTTTTTCGTCAGCAGAAAGAAGTCCTTTTTGTTCTAAAATTTTTTGTGCTGGTTTTACCCATGGAACATGTGCGTATGGAAATGTTACAATTCTATCGGCTCCACAATCTACTGCTTTTTGAGCTGCTATTTTAAATGTTTCAGGTGTTTGTCCTGGAAGTCCATAAACAAGGTCTAGATTTATACCTTTCATTCCAAGACTATGAATATGATTTATTAATACTGAAATATCAAGTTTTGATGGTTGGCGATTAATATTTTTAAGAACTTCTATATCAAAATCTTGTATGCCAATACTCAAACGATTAAAACCTAATTCTGCATAATTATCAATGTCTTTTAAATCCATATATGCAGGATTACATTCCATTGCGAGTTCTGCATTGTTGGCAAATTTAAAATATTTCTTAAAACGATTAACT
This sequence comes from Bacteroidales bacterium, assembly GCA_024413595.1. Classification (GTDB taxonomy): domain Bacteria; phylum Bacteroidota; class Bacteroidia; order Bacteroidales; family UBA3824; genus UBA3824. Next base: position 9,143 of record JAKSUC010000058.1, on the reverse strand, counting down.
ATACGTTTAATATAATCAAAATTTAACGCATTAGGAGTGCCTCCTCCCCAGTGCATTTGAGTTACAGGACGTTTGAGGTCGATTAATTGTGCAACTGTATCTATTTCTTTTTCAAGTGCTTCTATATATTTGTTTAGCTTGTTTATATCTGAATTAAAAAAGGTTGTACAGCCACAAAAATTACATAATCTTGGACAAAATGGTATATGAATATAAAGTGAAATATTTTGTGGATTTTCGCCATTTGATATTTCTATTTGTTGTTGATACACATTATTATCTACGCTATTATTAAAAAAGTTAGCTGGTGGATAACTTGTATAACGTGGTGCTCGTGTTTCGTATTTTTTTATAAAATCTATATTCATTATCTTAATTTTTTAACCTCTTCTACTAATAATTTTGCATTTTCAAAAGGTGTATTTGGTAAAATTCCATGACCAAGATTAAATATCCAAAGTGGGTTTTCTTCTGAAAATTGTTTGTATTTTTTTATTTCGTCTTGAATTGTTTTTTTTGTTCCAAATAATAAACGAGGATCAAAATTTCCTTCAAGATTTATTTCTTTATCTACTATTTTTCGTGCTGAATAAATATCTGTTTGCCAATCAATAGAAAGATAATCACAAATATCTGGTGTTATTTCTGTAATTCCTAGTCCTATTGATTTAGGAAAATACAAAAATTTTCGATTATAACTGCGTACCAAATCACATACTTTTTTTACTGATGGTAAAAATAATTCTTTATACAATGAGAATGGTATATTTCCACAATTACTTTCAAATAATCGAAAGCAATCTACTCCATGAATTAGCTGTTGTTTTGTATAATAAAGTGTAATTTCTGTTATAATTTCAACAATTTGTTTTGTTGTTTGTTTATTGTTGATTATAAAACGTTCTGCATTTTTAAAATCACTTTTTGTTCCTAATCCTTCAAACATATAAAGCAAAACTGTTAATGGTCCTCCACAAAATCCTATTAATGGAATGTTGTTTGGTTTTTGATTTTTAATTAAATCTATAGCTTGATATACAAAATTTAGTTTTTCAGGATTGGGTTTTAATACAGAAATTGGATTATCAAATTTATAAAGAGGATTTTCAAATACTGGACCTTTTTCTGTAAAATCTAAATCAAGTCCCAATGCTTGAGGAATAACCAAAATATCTGAAAATAAAATAGCAGCATCAACATTTAATTCATTAATAGGCAAAAGAGTAACATCACAAGCTAATTGAGGTGTTTGCATCAATTGCATAAACGAATATTGTTGTCGCAATTTTAAATACGATGGCAAAACACGTCCAGCCTGTCGCATAAACCAAATTGGAATATGTGCAGGTGGTGTGTTATGAAGAATATCTGAAAAAGAAGACATAATAAACAAACTTCTTTTATTATTTAATTAATTTTAATGCTTTTGCATTAGCATCAACAGCTTTTTGTAAATCATCGAATGTTTGTGCTGCTGAAACAAAAGTACATTCAAATTGAGAAGGAGCAATCCATATTCCTTGATTAATCATATTTAAAAAATATTTTGCATATAATTTTGTATCTGATTTAATTGCATCATTATAATTATTTATTTCTTTTAAACTATTGAAAAAGAAAGTCATCATTGAACCACAACGATTTACTGCAACATCAATACCTGCTTGTTTTGCATTGTTAGAAAAACCTTCTACAAGAAAATCAGCTTTTTTATTGAGTTTATTGTAAAAATCAGGATCTTCGTCAATAATTTTTAAAGTTTCTAAACCAGCAGCCATTGCAAGAGGATTTCCAGAAAGAGTTCCAGCTTGATAAACAGGACCATCAGGAGCAATCATATTCATAATTTCGCGTTTTCCACCGTATGCACCAACAGGCAACCCACCACCAATAATTTTTCCTAAAGTAACCAAATCCGGTTTAACGCCAAAATATTCTGCTGCACCTCCTTTGGCTATTCTAAAACCTGTAATTACTTCGTCAAAAATTAATAAAGCATTGTTTTGATTTGTAATTTCTCTTAATTGTTTTAAAAAATCGTTTTTTGGAGTAACAACACCCATATTTCCTCCTACAGGTTCAACAATTACTGCGGCAATTTGATTTGGATATTGTTCAAAAAGTTTTTTTACGGATTGTGCATCGTTGTAAGTTGCAATAAGAGTATCTTTTGCTGTACCCTTTGTAACTCCTGGACTATCTGGTAATCCTAAAGTAATAGCACCAGATCCAGCTTTAATTAAAAAACTATCGCCATGTCCATGATAACAACCTTCAAACTTGATAAACATATCGCGTTTTGTGTATGCACGAGCTAGACGAATTGCACTCATTGTGGCTTCTGTTCCAGAATTTACCATTCTTACAAGTTCGATATTTGGCATCATCTTGTTGATTTGTTCTGCCATTTCAGACTCTTGAATGGTTGGCGCTCCGTAACTTGTTCCTCGTTCTGCAGCTTTTTTTACAGCTTCTGTAACACGTTCATGAGCATGTCCCAAAATCATTGGACCCCAACTGCATACAAAATCTATATATTTACTATCGTCAACATCTGTAATGTATGCACCTTTGGCACTTTTTACAAATATTGGACTTGAATTTACATTCTTAAATGCTCTTACTGGAGAATTTACACCAGATGCAATATGTTGTTTTGCTCGTGAAAATTCTGAAATACTTGTATTTATGTTCATTTTTATAATTCATAATTATTTAACAATTCCCCATTTTGCAGCTTCTTCGGCGTGATAAGTTATAATCATATCAGCACCAGCACGACGTATTGAGGTGAAAATTTCTGATACTATGCGTTTTTCATCAATCCAACCATTTGCAGCTGCAGCTTTTACCATTGCATATTCTCCACTTACATTGTAGGCACAAATAGGAATATTAAAGGTATCTTTTGCTCTACGAACTATATCAAGATATGGAAGAGCAGGTTTTACCATAACAATGTCTGCACCTTCTTGAATATCAAGTTCTATTTCGCGCATAGCTTCGTTGCTATTAGCAGGATCCATTTGATAACTACGACGATCTCCAAATTTTGGTGTACTTTCGGCAGCATCGCGAAATGGTCCATAAAAACCAGAGGCATATTTTGCAGAATATGCCATTATTGGTAAATTTTTAAATCCATTATCATCAAGTCCTTGACGAATACGAGCAACACGTCCATCCATCATATCGCTTGGTGCAACCATGTCAACTCCTGCATTTGCAAAGGCTACACATTGTTTGGCTAGTGTTTCTATTGTTGAGTCGTTGTCTACATCTCCATTTAATAATGTTCCACAATGACCGTGAACAGTATATTCACAATTACATACATCTGCAATAATATACATTTCTGGAACTTGTGATTTTATTGCTCGTATTGTTTCTGGAATTATAGCGTGTTCGTCGGCGGCACAATCGCCAGTTTCGTCTTTATGATCTGGTATTCCAAATAATATTATAGATTTTATTCCTAAATCAACTAATTCTTTGCATTTGGTAACCATATTGTCGATACTCAATTGATATTGTCCAGGCATTGAATTAATTGGATTTTTAACATTGTTGCCAGTGCATGAAAATAGTGGCATAATTAAATTATTGAGTGACACAGATGTTTCACGCATCATATTTCTTGTTGTTTCGTTCATGCGCAAACGACGCATACGGGTTATTGGAAATGCCATAATGTTTTAATTTTTATATATTGTTTTTACTATTAATTCTGCCATAGTTTCAAAATCGGCTTTGGACGATATATTAATATTTTCAAAACCTTGATTTTGGGCATATTTTGCTGTTGTTTTTCCTATACAAAATATTGGTAGTGATTTATTTATTGGGTTTATTTCTTTAATTTTTAAGAAATATTCTATTTCTGATGGACTTGAAAATGATATTGCTTTTATTTTGTTTTCTAAAATATAATGTAGTGTTTCTTGATTTAAATTAGTGTTGGGTAATGTATTATAAACAACAACGTCTTTATAATTACAATAATTTCCAAGTTTTTGTTTTAAAATAGGCGATGCAATATTTCCTTTTAGTTGCAAAACATTTTTATTAAAAATTGTTTTTTGATTGATTAAATAATCAGCTAATTCTTCAGCTGTATTTTGTGGATTTTGAATTTTAACTTTAAATCCATATTTTTCAATAACTTGAGTAGTTTTTTTACCAACCGAAATTATATTTATTTTGTTTTTATTAATATTAGAATTTATCGAATTAAACAAATTATTAAAAGCTTCAACACCAGATGTTGAAGTTAAAATTATATAATCATAAATTAGAATATTATTAATCACATTTTTTATATCATCAGTCAAATCAACTTGTTTTGTAATTATCATAGGTAAATTTATAGACTCTATATTATATTTTTTTAGAGCATTATAAAATCTAGAAAAAGAATTTGACTGTTGACAAGAGAGAATCATAATTTGTTAATAAATTATAATTGAGATTTTTATATAAAAATCTCAATTATAAAAATTTAAAATGTTTTGTTATCTTATTCTAAACGCATTAGAATCTTTTATTTTTTTTATATCTTTTAATACGCTTTGAATTGCGAATATTTCCAATACACAAATTACAAAAGGAAATATCAATGGAAAATTAAACATTGTATCTATTACTTCATCATTAAACGACATATATCTATACAATATAATTAATAGATAAAATGCTATTGATAAAATAATTGAAAATACTGTTAAACGACATTGAATTATTCTTTTTTCGGTGTAGCACAAAAATATACATACTAAATTTATCAATATAAATCCAATAATGTAACAAATCATAGGTATTCCAGTTATTACATTTTCCACATCTGGAGAAGATATTTTATTTATTCCACTTGCGTTTAATAAAAAATCTCCATTTGTTACTACTAATGTCATCCAATCGAAAGGTAACATTAATCCCATCAAAACTGCTGATAAAAACCAATATAAAGATTGTATTCTCATTTTTTATTATTTTAAATTATTTCAAATTTTATTTTTACATTAACAAACCCCAAAATTAAACAAAAACATAAAATAGAAAGTAGAAATCTATTAATTTTGCAAAAATTAGCTTTTTTTATTTATAAAGATGGAAAATCAAGCCAATAAAATCGATTTAAACTCTTATGATAAAAACATTATCATAAAAGGTGCTAGGCTTCATAACCTAAAAAATATTTCGTTAAGTATACCTCGAAACAAGTTTGTGGTTATTACAGGACTTAGTGGTTCTGGAAAATCTACACTTGCTTTTGATACTTTATATGCTGAAGGACAGCGTAGATATGTTGAAAGTTTATCGGCATACGCTCGTCAATTTTTAGGAAGAATTAATAAACCAGAAGTAGATTTTATTAAAGGCATTCCTCCTGCTATTGCCATTGAACAAAAAGTTACTACTAAAAATACTCGTAGTACAGTGGGCACTTCTACTGAAATTTACGATTATATGAAATTGCTTTTTGCTCGTATAGGCAAAACTATTTCTCCTATTAGTGGGCAGGTGGTTAAACGTCATTCTGTTGACGATGTTGTTAAACGCATTGTTTCCTTCCCAGAAGGCACTAAAATTACTCTTCTTGCGCCAATTGTTGTTCCTGAAGGTAGAGATTTAGAACAGCAACTTCAACTTCTTTTGGCTCAAGGTATAACTAGAATTATGGCGCTAGATAATGATAATAATCAAAACGTTATAAATATTGCAGATCTTGATAATCCTAACTCTTTATCTCAAAATTATAAAGAAATATTTTTATTGATAGACCGTTTTAAAAGTTCAACTCGTCCTGATGCCATGAGTAGAATGGGGGATAGCGTACAAACGGCTTTTTATGAAGGTGAAGGTGATTGTATGATTGAAATTCAATCTGATAAAGGCACTATTCGCGAATATTTCTGTACTAGATTTGAAGCGGACGGAATCAAATTTGAAGAACCTTCTATTTATACATTCACTTTCAATAATCCTGTTGGTGCTTGTCCTACATGTGGCGGTATTGGTCGTGTTATTGGTATTGACGAAGACCTCGTGGTGCCAAACAAATCTTTATCTGTTTACGACAATGCTGTTAAATGTTGGTGCGGACCTAAAATGGGTGAATGGAAAGACGCTTTTATTCGTAGTTGTTATAAATATGATTTTCCAATACATAAACCTTATAATCAATTAACTGATAACGAAAAAGATTTTCTTTGGAAAGGAGCTAAAGGTGTTTATGGCATCAACGACTTTTTTCAAATGGTGGAAAAAGAAAGCTACAAAATTCAGTTTCGCGTTATGTTGGCTCGTTATCGTGGTCAAACTAATTGCCCAGATTGCAAAGGTACAAGATTAAAAAAAGAAGCACAATATATAAAGGTGGCTGGACATAGCATCACCGATTTAGTTAAAATTCCTGTTGATGAACTTTTAGTTTTTTTCAAAAATATAGAATTAACTGACAATGAACTTGAAATCTCTAAACGTATTTTAGTTGAAATAATTTCACGTCTAGAATTTTTATGTGATGTAGGTTTAGGATATTTAAACCTTAATCGTTTGTCGTCTACACTTTCGGGAGGTGAATCTCAACGAATTAATCTTGCCACTTCGCTTGGTTCTAGTTTAACGGGGTCGCTATATATTCTTGACGAACCAAGCATTGGACTTCATACTCGTGATACTCAAAAATTGATTAAAGTTTTAAAAAAACTTCGCGATTTAGGTAATACTGTTATTGTGGTGGAACACGACGAAGAAATAATACGTTCTGCCGATCAAATTATTGACATCGGTCCTGAAGCGGGCGTTTTTGGTGGCGAAATTATGTTTCAAGGAGATTTTAGTATGTTAAATGCTGCTGAAAATAGTTTAACTGCTAAATATCTAATTGGCAAAGAAAAAATTCAAATCCCTGAACGTAGAATATATAATCCAAAATCTTCACCTCGTATCACTATTAAAGGTGCAAGAATGAATAATTTAAAGAATATCACAGTTGATATTCCATTATTTATGATGACGGTGGTTACAGGTGTGAGTGGGTCTGGTAAATCTTCTTTAATAAAAGGTATTTTATATCCAGCATTAGCTCAACAAATTAATGATATGGGTGAAAAACCTGGTGAATTTGATGGTTTAGAAGGCGATTTAAGTATGCTCAATAATGTTGAAATTGTTGATCAAAATCCAGTTGAAAAATCATCTCGTTCTAATCCAGTTACTTATATTAAAGTTTATGACGATATACGTAAACTTTATGCCGAACAGCAACTAGCTAAACAAATGGGATATACCGCAGGATTTTTCTCTTTTAATACCGATGGAGGACGTTGCGAAGAATGTCAAGGTGATGGTATTATTAAAGTAGAAATGCAATTTATGGCTGACGTTTATCTTGTTTGTGAAAGTTGTGGAGGTAAACGTTTTAAAGATGACATTTTAGAAGTTAAATATCGTGGAAAAAACATATATGATATTCTAGAAATGTCGGTTGACGAAGCTGTTGCTTTTTTTGATGAGGACAAAGAGAATTCTTTAGCAAAAAAAATTGCTAAAAAACTTAAAGTTCTTAAAGACGTTGGACTTGATTATATTAAACTTGGGCAAACTTCTAGCACTTTATCGGGCGGTGAAAATCAAAGAATAAAACTTGCTACTTTCTTATTAAACGAACGAAGCGACAAACGTACCTTATTTATATTTGATGAACCTACCACAGGTCTTCATTTTCATGATATTAAAAAATTATTGAAAGCCATAAATGCTTTAATTGATAGAGGAAATAGTGTTTTAATTATTGAACACGACCCAGAAGTTATAAAATGTGCTGATTATCTTATAGATTTAGGTCCTGATGGCGGTAAAAATGGGGGAGAAGTCGTTTTTACTGGTACTCCCGAAGAAATTGTTAAATGTAAAAAATCTTATACTGGTCAATACTTAAAAGAATCAAAAAAGTTGGAGTAATTCATATTGTTAATAATATTTAACTAATATATAATTGCTACTTACTTCAATACAATCATGAACAAAAAAATTATATTTCATATTTTAGCATTATTCACAGCAATGGTTTGGGGATCAACTTTTGCTGTGAGTAAAGTTTTGTTAAATCAAGGAATGTCTCCTGCCGAAATAATGACTCTTAGATTTATTATTGCATATTTAGTAATGTTACCTTTTTCTCATAAATATCTAAAATCTAAATCTTTTAAAGACGAATTTCTATTTATTGTATGTGGAATAGGAGGGGGATCATTGTATTTTTTAGCAGAAAACACGGCTGTTGAAATAACAAAAGCTACTTCTACTATTGCTCTTTTAGTATGTTTAACTCCATTATTAACTGCTTTTGTTAATAGCATTATTCATAAAGACGAAAAACTTTCGAAACGTTTTTTAATAGGTTCAATAATAGCATTATTAGGAACTGCATTAGTAGTTTTTAATGGAATATTTGTTCTTGACGACAATCCTATAGTTATATTATTAAGTTTATTAGCCTGTGTATGTTGGACAATTTATTCATTAGTTGTTCGCAAACTAGAACCTGATTATGGTTCTGACGTTATCACAAGAAAAGTATTTTTTTGGGGCGTTTTAACAATGATGATATATTTTATATTTTCTCCTATCAAAACCACTACCGAAATGCTTACAAACGGTAAAGTTTTATTTTGCATATTGTTTTTAGCATTAGTTGCATCATTAGGATGTTATTTAATGTGGAATATGATACTAAAACGTATAGGAATTGTAACTGCATCTAATTATTTGTATTTTAATCCAATCGTTGCATTAGCAACCGCCAATATAGTATTAAACGAAAAAATTACAATATTTGCAATTATTGGATGTATATTTACAATTTTTGGAGTTTATCTATGCAATACACACAAAAAAGTGATAGAAAAGTATAAAAAATAGATAATGTAACATATTAATAATACGCATATTGAAAAATAAATTCATTTTTTTTAGAAAAAAAGTGGCAAAAAAATTTGTTGGTAATAAAATAATGTCTACTTTTGTACCGCTTTCGACAGCAAACACGTTCTTAAATTAATAAAAGAATTTATCAATAAAAAAATTGGGAGTTTAGCTCAGTTGGTTCAGAGCATCTGCCTTACAAGCAGAGGGTCATA
>JAKSUC010000057.1 GCA_024413595.1 Bacteroidales bacterium | reverse complement strand
TCAACTTTGTAGATAGAAGTATTTATTATTCAGCCTTTCCAATTCAAGAACAAGGCGTAAGAGGTTATTTGTCAAAAATCGACAAAAAATATATCAATTGGGATTATTCCCTCAAAAAAGTGTATGTTGTTGGTATACTTAGTTTTATACTCGACGAAAACCCAAATCATAACGAAATTATCACACACGCACGACTTAGATATGACGAATATTCCAACGAAGTTTATTCTGACAAACTAGAGTTTATAAATATAGAACTTCCAAAATTTAACAAACAAGTAGAAGACCTAGACGATGATAACATGCTCGATAAATGGCTTTTTGCAATAAAAAACCTTTATCATTTAATGGATCGACCACAAGCATTAAGAGAAGCAATATTTACAAGACTATTCAATCTTGCCGAAATCAGCAAATACAACAAAGCCGAACGCCTTGCTTATCAAGAAAGTTTGAAAGATTATAGAGATTACTATAACACAATAGCTTCAGCAGAAGAACGAGGTAGAGAAGAAGGCGAAATTATTGGAATAGAAAAAGGACGAGCAGAAGGTAGAGCGGAAGAAAAACTTGAAATGGCACGTAAGATGAAAGCTGACGGCATGTCTTACGAAATAATTACTAAATATTCAGGCTTATCAATTGACGAAATAGAAAAATTATAATAAAAAATGGTTGTTGAATATTCAACAACCGTTTTTATTTTCAACAAATTTTAAAAATTAATATTTGTTCTTTTGCAATCTCCTATTTTTTTTGTTTCTTAGCACAACATTTAGGAAACATATTTTACAATACTTTAACCGTTTTTACTTGTTTCAATTCTTAATATTTTTGTTTCCTTATGTTATTGATTTCAAACAAGATGATATGTTTTTTTTCTTAAAAAAGATAAATAGTTTATTTATAGTTTTATTGTTTTGGGCAAATGGTTTTGCTCAAAATAATAACCAAATTATTTTTGATAATTATGAATGGAATTTCGGAACTATCGAAGAAGTTGATGGTTCTGTTTCGCATACTTTTATTTTAATGAATAATTCTAAAAAAGACGTTACTATTTCTAAAATTATACCTTCTTGTTCTTGTATTTCAACTAATTATTCTCATGAAATTATACAACCTGGAAAAATTGGTGAAATTGATGTTACTTTTACTCCGTCAGGTTCTGTTGGTGAAACTTTTAGAAGTTTAGAAGTTTTTGATAATGAAGGTGTTTGTATCGGTGTTTTAGAAATTAAAACTTTTGTTAATCCTTCTAATCGTAGTATTCAAGAAAGATATTTTTATACTCTTTCTGATTTTGTTTATGCAAGTAGAATTAATATAAATTTTGGTTACTTATTTAAAAATCAACAAATTACAAAGAGTTTTTATTTGGCAAATTCTTCTAGTAATGATATTTCAATCAGTATTGATAAATCACAAAACAAATATTTAAAAATAGAATATCCCAAAGTTTTAAAACCTAATGATGAAAAACCTGTTTCTATAACTTATTTATTATCAGACGACAATTTTTATTCTACATTTGTAGATACATTTTATATTTTTATAAATAACAAAAAAGCTTTGTTACCTATAACAACCAAAGCTTTAGCCCTAAAAAAATATGATAGTATTCCAAATCCACCAATGATGAGAACTTATCCATCAATAGGAAAACTAAATGGAAAAAAAATAAAAAGTGGTGAAATTGAAATTTATAATGATGGAAATTCTAATCTTGAAATTTATCAAGTGGAAATACCAAACAATGCTAAAACAAACCTAATAGTTGGAACTATAATTAAACCACATGAAAAATTCATAGTCAAATGTGAGGTTTTAAATGATAATGAATATCAAATTAATATCTTTACAAATGACCTAATTCGACCTTATAAAGAACTGATTTTTAAATAATTAATATTAACAGAATGAAAAGATGCATTAAATCTACATTGTTTACAGTGGCTATTGGAGCTGTAACAGTGTTGTTATGTAGCGGAAAACCAAAATATGATTATCCGTTTCAAGATCCAAATCTTCCAATAGAACAACGTGTTGAAAATTTAATTTCGCTTCTTACTCCTGAAGAAAAAGTTGGTTTGATGATGAATAAATCAATATCTATCGACCGTCTTGGTATTCCTTCATATAACTGGTGGTCAGAAGCTTGTCATGGTGTTCGTCAAAGTGATTATACAGTTTATCCACAACCAATTGGATTGGCTTCTGCTTTTGATCCAAAATTAGTTTATGATGTTTTTTCTACAGTTTCAGACGAAGCTCGTGCCAATTGGAACCGTTCAGACCATAATGTTTTCAATGTTCCTATGGGAGTTACTTATTATCCTGGAAATCCTGAACTTACATTTTGGTGTCCCAATGTAAATATTTTCCGTGATCCTCGTTGGGGACGTGGTCAAGAAACTTGTGGTGAAGACCCATATCTTTCTGGTATTTTGGGTGTTGAAACTGTTAAAGGTATGCAAGGAAACGACCCAAAATATTATAAAACTCATGCTTGTGCAAAACATTATGCTGTTCATAGTGGTCCAGAACCTTTGCGTCATACTTATGATGCAAAAGTTTCGATGCGCGACCTTTGGGAAACATATTTGCCTGCTTTCAAAAAACTTGTTAAAGAAGGTAATGTTCGCGAAGTAATGTGTGCTTATAACCGTTACGAAGGTGTTCCTTGTTGTAGTAGCGACCGTTTGTTACAAGATATTCTTCGTAAAAAATGGGGTTACGATGCAATTGTGTTAACTGATTGTGACGCAATTAATAACTTTTATACTAAAGGTCAACATGAAACTCACAAAGATCCTATTTCTGCTTCTGTTGATGCTGTTTTAAATGGTACTGACCTTGAATGTGGTAAAGTTTTTATGTGTTTGGTTGATGCTTTAAAACAAGGTTTAATTTCAGAAGCTGAACTTGATAAACACTTGAGAATTACTTTAAGAGGTCGTTTTGAACTTGGTATGTTTGATCTCGCTGAAATGTTGCCTTGGGCAAATTTAGGTGAAGATGTTATTAGTAGCGAAGCTAATGATGCGTTGGCTACTCAATCTGCTCGCGAGTCTATGGTACTTTTAAAAAATTCTGGAATTCTTCCTCTTTCTAAAAGTATAAAAACTATCGCTGTTGTAGGTCCTAATGCTGATGATACAGAATTACTTAACGGTAATTATGGTGGAACTCCTACTAAAGCTCATACACATTCTTTATTAGAAGGTATTAAAAATGCTCTTCCAAATGCAAATGTCATTTATTCAAAAGGTTGTGAACTTACTGATGAATATAATACAATTTATCATTTAGGTGATTTTAATGATGGTAAAGGTGTTTTTGTTCAATTCTATAACAATAATGATTTAGAAGGAGAACCAGCTGTAACTGGATATTATAATACTTTGAATTTCAGTACATTTGGTGCATACGGTTTTGCAGAAGGTGTTAGTACACAGACTGTTTCTGTTAGAGTTTCTGGTAAATATGTTTCTACATTTACTGGCAAAATGAGTTACACTATAATGTCAGAAAATGGTTATAAATTAACCATTAACGATCAAGTAGTAGAAGATGCAAAACCAGATATGCGTCAAGGTGGATTTTTCCGTCGTGGTGTTGATTACAAAACTTTTGATGTTAAAGAAGGTGAAACTTATAATGTTGTAATAGAATACAAACATGGTATGGGACCTTTCGCAATGTTAAGAGCTGATATTTGTGAACGTAAATATGCTGATTTTGTTGACGTTAAAGAGTCTGTAAAAAATGCTGATGCAATAATCGTTATTGGAGGTATTTCTGCTCAATTAGAAGGTGAAGGTGGTGATAAAGCTGATATTGAACTTCCTAATGTTCAACAACGTTTAGTAAAAGCTATGAAAGAAACTGGAAAACCTGTTGTAATGGTTAATTGTTCTGGTTCTTGTATTGCATTTGCTTCTATTGAAAAACAATGTGATGCAATTCTTCAAGCTTGGTATCCTGGTCAAGGTGGTGCTAAGGCTTTAGCTGACGTTATTTTTGGCGACTTTAATCCTTCTGGAAAATTACCTGTAACTTTCTATGCTTCTAATAATGATTTACCTGATTTCTTGGATTATAGCATGGAAAATCGTACTTATAAATATTTCCGTGGAACTCCTCTTTATGCTTTTGGTTACGGACTTTCTTACACAACATACGAATATGGTAAAGGTAAAATTTCTAAAACTTCTATGAAAAAAGGTGGAAATGTTACTATTACTATTCCTGTTAAAAATACAGGTAAAGTTGCTGGTGAAGAAATTGTTCAAGTTTATGTAAAAGCACTTGATTATAAAGATGCTCCAATTAAATCTTTGAAAGGTTTTGCAAAACTTTCATTAAATCCTGGAGAAACCAAAACAGCTTCTATAGTTCTTAATGATGAGTCATTTGAATATTATGATGAAAAAATTGATGAACTTTCAGTACGTTCTGGTAAATATAAAATTCTTTACGGTTCATCTTCTTTAGATAAAGATCTTCAATCATTTGATTTTGAAGTTAAATAAATAAACTTAATTTTTTAACAGAATGAAAAAACAATTATTAATGGCTTCTTTGGCAGTATTGACATTGGCAAGCTGTCAATCAAATCAAGAAGCACCAACCTGTCCAGGTTGTAAAAAAAGCCCTGTTTTGACTATCGAAGGAGGTAAAATTCAGGGTGTTGGTACACAAACAGAAAATGTATTTGTATTCCGTGGAATTCCATACGCAGCGCCTCCAATTGGTGATTTACGTTGGAAAGAACCACAACCAGTTATTCCTTGGAAAGATACTTTAATTTGTAGTAAATTTGGTCATCCTGGTTATCAAGCTGTACACTATCCAGGTGGATACACAACAGAATGGGGCTATGGTGACGAGTCTCCATATAGCGAAGATTGTCTTTACTTAAATGTTTGGACTCCAGCTGCTGGTAAAGTTGATGCAAAACTTCCTGTTGCTCTTTGGATCCATGGTGGTGGATATCGCGAAGGTTGGGGTTCTGAACCTGAATTTGATGCTCAAACATGGGCAGAAAAAGGTGTTATTTTAGTTTCTATCAACTATCGTTTAGGAGTTTTCGGTTTCTTAGCTCACCCTGAACTTTCTGCTGAAAGTCCTAACAAAGTTTCTGGTAACTATGGTATTCTTGACCAAATTCAATCTTTAAAATGGATTAAAAATAATATTGCTCAATTTGGTGGAGATCCAGACAATGTTATGATTTTTGGTCAAAGTGCTGGTGCTGGTAGTGTTAAAACTATTTGTGCATCACCTCTTTCTAAAGGCTTATTCCACAAAGCTGTTATTATGAGTGGTGGTGGTATCACTCTTCCAAGTCCTGAAGCTGACGAAATGGCTAAAGGTATGGGCAGAATGTTCCCAACTTTCACTTTTGAACAATATCAAGATCAAAACAAACAAATTCTTGATTGGGCTAAAATTGACAATCTTGAAAAAATGCGTAGAACTTCTACTGAAGTAATGTATACTGTTTCTACAATTTACAATCAAGTTAATGCTGACAAACCATTATATATGTCTGGTATGCCTATCATTGATGGTTATGTTAATACAAAAAGTTTTGACGATGCCACTCTTGATGGTAGTTTAGCTGATGTTCCATACATGATTGGTTATACACTTGATGATATGGGAGATATGGCTAAAGGTATTGCTGATTTCTGTTTAGCTCGTGAAGAAAAAGGCAATAAAGCTTGGGCATACGAATTTGCACGTCCTCTTCCTGATGATGGAAGTCATCCTGAAGTAACAGAACGTTTAAAAGGTGCTTTCCACTCTTCTGATCTTTGGTTTGTTTTCAAATCTTTACAACACTGTTGGAGACCTTGGACACAAGGCGATTGGGATTTGTCTGAAAAAATGATTACTGCATGGACAAATTTTGCTAAATATAGCGATCCTAATGGTAAAGATGGTGGCAATTGGGCTCCTTATACAAAGGATAATGGTAAATTCCAATTGTTTAAATTAGATAATACCGACAAAGAAGCTTCTGAAATGGGTGATCCTATTAAATCAACTTTACCTTCTATGTTCGGTCCAGCTCCAGCTCCTAAAAAATAGTTAATTAATTATTTTTGATATAAAAAAAGGCTTGAAAAATATTTTTTCAAGCTTTTTTGTTAAAATTCATTGAAATTAACTATTGAAATATTTATATTTTCAATATAAATATTTATATATATTTCTGATTATGTTGATTATATTTGTAAAAATAATCAATAATATTTTACAAATATGGACAATTCAGTAATGTTTAAACTTTCGTATGGTTTATTTGTAGTAACTGCACACGAAGGGGATAAGGATAATGGTTTTATCTGTAATACAGTAATTCAACAAACTTCAACTCCAAATCGTATCTCGGTTACTATAAATAAGAACAATTACACACATGATATGATAAGTCATACAGGAGTGTTTAATGTTTCTATTTTGTCGGAAGACGCCAAATTTGATATTTTTAAACATTGGGGCTTTCAAAGTGGCAAAATCGTAGACAAAACAATTGGAATAACATTTTATCGCACCGACAATGGTTGCATTTATATTACAGAAGGTGTCAATGCTTGTATATCTGCTAAAGTGATTAAAGAAGTAGATTTAGGCACACACACTCTTTTTATTGCTGATGTAACAGATGGTTTCAATATCGAAGATACTCATTCTGCTACATATGCTTATTATCATAAACACATAAAACCTGCGCCTCAGCCTACTAAAAAGAAAGGTTGGATTTGTACTATTTGTGGTTATATTTATGAAGGAGAAACTCTTCCTGAAAATTATATCTGTCCAATTTGTAAACATCCTGCTAGCGATTTTAAACAAATGGAATAGTGAAAATTAGAGATGGTAGATTTTTATAAGTTTTAGCTTATATTTCAACCATCTCTTAGTTTATCACCAAACAAAAAATTCTTTTGCAGTATTTATTGATAAATTACCATAATTTTTTGAATTATAAATTTTAACATGAGAACCAATTGTATTTTGAGCAACGTTTGTATATAAATCGCGAAGTGATATATTAAAATTTTTACTAATATTATTTACTATACAATTTGTAAATCTATCAGACATCCAAACATTTAAATCTACATTCCAATAGTTTGCAAATGAACTTTCATGTTCATCTGATGAAGCTAATGCAATTATCCCTTTAATATCCTCACTTTCAATTTGTTTTAATACAGATGATGATTTGCATGGTTCTGCTATAAACATAATTTTTCGGAATTTTTTATTTTTGGACATTATTTTCAAAGTGTTACATAAATCTTCTGTAGTATAATCTTCATTGTTGTTATCTAATTGAAACGAACCTTCGCTACCATGTCCACTCCAATAAATCAGAATGTTTGAATGTTCTGTTGTTTTATCTAAAACTATTGGTAAATGGTTTGTTTTGATTCCTAAAAAAATATCATTAATATCTTTTGAAGTTATAGAATCAATGCGATAATCTAATTCAAAATTTTGATATAAATTTTCTCCTTCAATATTATTTTTTATTATACCAGGGTTTTTATTATTTTTATTTTGAGCAATATCATCGGCCATTAAAAAAATAATGTGATCGTCAGGAAAATTATTAGATTTTAAAAGATGATAAACATTTAAAACATCAGCTTCGTGGCGATAATTTTTCCAACCATTTGACCCACATATTAATACAGCCCATTTGTCCTCAAGATTTGAATAAGATAAATTTGTATTATCATCAAAAGATGTCATAATATTTTGAGCCATATAATTCCACGAAGTTGTAACGTTTGACGTTTTGCCTTTTCCTGTATTTGAGAGATAATCTAATATTACTTTTTCTCCTTCATAGATTAAATAATGAGCATAACAACTTTCTAATGGTGTTGTATATGTATCGCTATCGTATGATAAATCTC
This sequence comes from Bacteroidales bacterium, assembly GCA_024413595.1. GTDB lineage: Bacteria > Bacteroidota > Bacteroidia > Bacteroidales > UBA3824 > UBA3824. The sequence goes on along the minus strand of JAKSUC010000057.1, from coordinate 13,566 downwards.
CAATTGCTCCATGATATATACCTAATATATTATCTTTATTTTGAATTTCATATTTACATAATGATGTAATTAAAGAAATACCATTTGAATTCCACGCATTGCTTGAAATGTTTGTATTTTTTCTATTTGTTAATAAATGTTTTAAAATATTATTAGGATTTTTTTCTGATAATTTATTACAACAAATGGCTGAAATTCCTGCTAAAATTATTGATTCATAAATTCTTGCATTAAGACCTGTTATTTTACCAAATTTATTTTCCATAGATTGTAGAAAACCTGTTGATGGATTTATATATAGTGCAAATCCTTCAAGTCCTTCTGTTAATTGCACAAAATCAGTGATGTCATTTTCAAATAAACCATCTGTAAAAAACAATTTTGGAGTTTTATTAGTTCTGTTTTCTAATATTGTTTTAGCATTTCTACTATTGTTTGCTATACAAATTACACATTGTGTATTGCTATTTAAAATTTTTTGACTTTTAATTGTTAAATCTTGATTATCATCGGGGGTATAATATTCAATATCATCAATTTTTATATTTAATTCGCTAGCTTGAAATGGCATATATTCATAAAAAGTTTGCCCATAATCATCTTCTGGTACTAATATTGATATATGTTTGTATCCCATGCTATATATTTTTGCAAGAATAACTTGACTATATAAAACATCATTTCCACAAATTGACCATAAAAAAGGTTCTTTTATTGAACATCCAGAATCACCAACAGAATATCGTCTTAAAATTGATTCAGAACTTAAATTGGGTGTTATCATAGTTTTATATTTCTTAGAAAATATATTTGCCATTATGTTTATGTTTTTCTCTTTTATTGGTCCAATAACAGCAAAAATATCATCACTATTAACCAAAGAATCAGCCAATTGAGCTATATCTACACTTGATTCATCATAATATTCTAATTTAATATTAACAATTGTATCGCTTACCATTAATTGACCTTCTTTCAGATTATCTAGTGCAAATTGTATTAATTCTTTACTTTGACTATCATTTATTAATGGCATTACAATTGCAATTTTAACTTCTGAATAATATTTATTTTTTTCAACATAAATATCAACTTCTTTTTCACATGAAGTAATTAACAACATTATAAATATCAATATATTATTTATAACAATTCTCATAATCATTTTCTTTTAAAATAGCTTCTTCTTTGTATTTTGTTATACATTCATTGAATATTTCTTCTGATACAACTCCATTTTTTGACCAAACAACATCAACATAACCACTTTCTAAACCTAAATTTAAATGTTGAGGAAGATTTTTATTTGAATACCAATCATTTATAAAATCTTTTATTGCTAAATCAACATTTTTAACAATAGAAAATGGTATATTTTTGTCGTATGGTGTCATATCAATATCCATTCCTATAATTTTTACATCAAGATTATAATCTCTATTTCCTCGCAAAATACCTTGTACTGTATTACCACAGGCTGGTAAACAAACATAATAATTAAATATACGTTCAAAATAAAGTCGATAAACAGAATCTGCCATATTAAAACCACTTCCATCTTTGCTTAATACTAGTTTATCACATGTTGCTTGCATTTCATTGGTTGTAAATCCATCATAAAATCCAGAATAAATATCATTAAGTTCGTTATTTATTTCATTTGCCATTACTACTACAGCATAATTATTAAAATTTAAATAAGAAATTTTTCCACTCAAATATGATGCTCCATACATTGGTAAATATAATGTGTGAATTTTATCAATTTTGGTTCGTGATTCTAAAAATAAATATTCTACTGAATCATTTTTGTGACTTAAATCTAATTTTTTTAAATAATTTTCATATTTTGAATTTGCAATGATTACTAATAATTTAGAACTTTTTGTTAGTAAATATTTTGTATAATTATTCAGAATTTCAAAATTTAATTCTGCATTATTAAACTCATTCAAAAAATCTGTATACAAAACAATATTATTTTTTTGACATGTTTCTATTGTCGCTTTAAATATTCTGTCATAATAAAATATATCTCCAATTCCATTTTCATCAATAATCAATAATACACTTGGTTTTTTAACTGTAATTGTATCGCTATTTATGTAAATAATATTTTCTTCTTTATTACACGCTAATATTATAAATAACAAAACAATACTTATATATTTTATATGTTTCATAGTTTATAATGTAATATTGTTAATATTTATTTAAGATTGATAAATATCAAAAAGATAAACTTAATAAGATACAAAACGTAAATATATATATATTTTAAAAACTATTAATCATGTTAAAAAAAAAAATTAAAATTGCTATCTTTTTAGTTATTGCAATAGCATTAATTTCTTGTGAAAATGAAGATGATTTTAAAGATAGCAGATGTTATATTGATGAACCTATTGTTGAAGATGGTGATTGTATTAGAAACAAAGTAGTTGTAATTTCATTTGATAAATTTGAAAACTCATTAAATTCTGAGATTATTATTGAAAATCCTGATACAACTTCTGTTTTAGTAGATAAATCTTTTTTTGAACGAAACAACGAATCTATCAAAGATACAGCAACTTATATTTGTGTTTGGGAAACTCCTAGTAGTATACCATACGTAAAAAAAGTTTGTGATATAGAATATATTGATGATAAATATCGTCTTATTGTAAAACATGCCGAGTATAATGAAGTTATTCCTGATGGAAAATGGCAATTTGCAATGACACCATATATAAATCAAAATGAAAATGCTTATTTAGAAGATGGTAGAATAAATCCAAATTATTGCGTTGATAATGAAGGCGTTATTCACCCTGTCGCAATTTATATTGAACCTCAAGATGATGGTGCTAATGGTGAATCTCAAGTTTCTACTAACATGGATAGTTGGGGTGTTGGTCTTATTGAAGGTTTAGATAATAATGGTGCGAATGTAAAATTCGATTCTAAATTAGATTTTACAATAAAAGCTGATAATTTAACAAAAACAATTCCTATTTCAAAAGGTTCTTGGGGATCTTTTAGTTGTAAATTTGGATTTACTAAATTGCAATTAAAAATTATGGAAGGTCTTCGTTTTCAATTTGAAACATCAACAGAATGGGAAAGTACTGGATTTTTAGGTATTAAATACCCTTCTCCAACAGTAAATGATTTTGCAATAATCAATTATGGCGATTTTGGTATTGATGCTTCAGTTGGTGTTGACCTAACTTTAGAACTTAAAAAAGGTCAAAAAGTTCCAAAAACTGAAGAATGGTATAAAGAAGAAGCTTTTGAGCCTGATGGAAACGAAGAAGATGATGATGAAGACGAAGATTATACATTTGATGATGATGGTATTGATAATGCTGATAAAATTGCAGGTGACATTAATAAGGCTAATGCAGATGCAAGTAAAGACTCTGAATTTTTTACTTTAGGAAAATATGGTAAAAAGAAGGATGGTGATTATGATAATTTGATTTATACTTTTGCAAAAATTCCTATTTATAAAGGTGTATTTTTTGTAGGTCCTATTCCTATTTATTTTGAATTTAGTGCCGAAGGTGAATTTCGTTTTTATCCACCTAAAGTAAATGCTAACCTTCATTTGGGAATAGATGCTGGTTACCATGCGGCATATTATGGTGGTTTTGCGTATGCAAAAGATAATAAATGTTATGCAGATTTGCCAGTTTATGGTAAAGTAAATTTTGATCCAGGTTGGCATACTTATTCTAATAGTAAAACAACACAGAAATATGCTAAAATTTCTGCAAATCTAAATGGATCTGCACAATCTAAATTTGGTGTTTTCTTTAATACGAAAGTTACTGCTTTTAAAGTAATTAATGCAAATCTTGCAATGGGTGTTTATTTAAGAGGAACTGTAAATGGTGCGTTAGATTTTGCAGGCTTAGATTTACTTGATACAAAAACAGAAGCACCTCAATTATCTGGATTTTTAGGTGCAACTGTTGATGTTGGTGTTGGTGGTGAAATTGGTGCTGGACTTTCTGCTTTTGGAAAATCTTTTGGAAATTTTTCTGCCGAAATGACTTTATTTACAAAACCAATTTGGAAAGGTATGTATTTGAGCAATCCTGATACCAAATATATAGGTAAATTAGTTAATAGTAATGGTGATACAAAAGATCTTGAAGTTATTATTAAAGACAAGAAAAATTGGAATCAAGAATTATTCCCTGAAAATCTAAATTTATATGGTAGCTTTTTATGGACTGATAAATTAACTATTGATATTCAAGAATTTGAAATAGAAGGTACAATAATTCCAAGTGTAACTATTACTAATATTAGTCGTGATAATATAGAAGCTGAATATACCAATGGCGATATTACTTATAAAATCAAAAATGGTGGTAATTTTGATTATAAAAATTTATCTTTTGATTTAGAAATTTATAGAAATAACAATCTATTAGAATCTTATAAATTTAATACTACAGCCATTAAGCGTCCTTTGATTAAGAATTAGAAGTTTTTAATTTGGTATATTTTTAATAACACTGATAATTTTAAAAAAAATTATCAGTGTTATTTTTTTTATTTTGGGGTATGATATAATTATAATAGAAATTCAAATTTATTATAATTATTGTCATATTTAAAATATTAATAAAAACATAATTTTCAAACTTTGAGAATAAATTATAACAAAAAAATCCCATTATTTTTTTGAATAATGGGAATAGTTTAATAATTAAAAAATCAAGTTTGTTATAATACAGGATATAAATATTTAAATATGTTATCTAATCCACGTTGAAGATTTTCAGTGTCAGCAGTAATTGCTATAACAGCTTCTTTTTCAGGAACAACAATAATATATTGACCTCTTGCCCCATCAGCACGATACGAATTTTCTGGACAACGCCACATTTGATATCCATAACCTAATAGCCATGAACAATTTTCTTTGGTTAGTCCTTTTGCTTCAACTTCATCTGGTCTTGTGCCTGCGGGTACTGACTCAACTTGAAATGATGATGACTCTTCAATCCAATATTCACTTAAAATTTGTTTACCATTCCATTTACCTTTTTGAAGATATAGTTGACCAAATTTTGCCATATCTTCTGTTTTGAGGTATAAACCCCAGCCACCACAATTTATACCTTGTGGACTTTCTTCCCATTTTGGTTTGTCTATGTTTAATGGTTCAAATAATCTTGGTGTTAAAAAATCTACTAATTTTTCTCCTGTAACTTTTTGAACTATTGCAGATAACATGTATGTACCTACTGAATTATAACAAAACCAATTGCCTGGAGCTTGTTTTACTGGATGATGCAAAAATGTGGTTACCCAATCTTGTTCTGAATTTCTAACGTCAGGTTCTGTTTCATGTCCGCAAGTCATTGTTAATAAATCCATTATCGACATTTCCATAAATTTTTCTGATTGTTCATCTTCAGGAGGACATTGGTCAGGGAAAAATTTACGAATTTTGTCAGATAGTCTTATTTTATCTTCGTCTATCAACATTCCTATTGCTGCTGCACAGAATGTTTTACTAACAGAGTGCATCACGTGTGGAGTTTCTGGATCTCCTCCGTTTTCCCAACGTTGATAAATTACTTTACCGTTTTTCAAAATCATAACACTTTGAATAGAAACGTCTTCCATTGGATTAGTTACTATAAATAGCGAGTCTGCTGCTACTTTTACTTCATTGTTTACCAATTGTCGTGGTAAATATTTTGAAGAATCAACATTTTTTACATCGTTAACATTGATATTTTTGTTAACATTGTTGTTTTGTGAATTTCCGCAACCAACTGCAAATATTGTTAATGCAGCTATTGGTAACATTTTTAACAACATTTTTGTTTTCATAATCATTTATGTTTTAATTAATTAGATAAATCATAATTAGTAAAAATTATATTTTGAAAATTATAAAAAATGTTGATTTCTATAAAATATTTTTTTTAAAGTCTTACTTTATACTTTTTAAGTCTTTCTACTATCATCTTATTTGGAATAATTGTTTTTATGCCATCAATAATAATATTTACAAAACTTTCTCTAACGTAATCTTTTCTAACAAAGAGAGATACTGTTCTTGTAGGAATTGGTTCTGTAAATTCTTTTACATTTCTTTTGCTACTTTCCCTTAATATTGGTATATGTAATTCTGGTAATACTGTAAATCCTAGATTTTCATCAACAATTCTTAGCAATGAAGCAATATTTCCAGTTTCGTAAAATTGATTTCTACATGTAATATAATTTTCTAATCCAGGAATTTGCCTTTGAAAATTTATTTCATGTTTTAAAACCCATAAACGTTCACAAGGCATTGTATTTAGGTTGATTTTATCATATTTTGATAATTCATCATTAGGAGAAACATAGGCATATAATTTTTCATTATATAATGGAATTTCTAACAATTTATTATCATTTTCTGGATATGACATTATAGCCATATCTATTTCTGCTGTTTTTAATTTTGATATAATATCATCACGATACATTTCTTTTGCTGTTAAATTTATGTCTTGAAATTGTGACATATATTTAAACAACTTTGGCATTATATACGGACCTACTGTAGAGGTTATTCCTATTAGAATATTTCCCGTATTCTTTGCCTTTTCGTTTTTTGACATTTCATTAAGTTGATTTGCTTTAAATAAAACTTCACGTGCTTGTTTTATCAAGTTTTCTCCAGCTAATGTTGGTTGAACTGGATGACAAGCTCTGTCAAAAATGGTTATGTCCAATTCTTCTTCTAGTTTGTGAATCATTGAACTTAATGTAGATTGCGTAATGTTGCAAACTTCGGCAGCTTTTGCAAAGTGTCTTTGCTCGTCTAAGGCTACCACGTATTCCAATTGTTGTAATGTCATAATATTTGATTTTTTTTGCAAATGTATGATTTAATTTTTAAATCAATTTATTTTTGTTGATTGATTATATCAATGACTTAATCTCTTTGCTCGTTTGAAATGTATTTATTTCCAGTTATATATTTGCATCGTTATTCAACTAAATATTTTTTGTTTAATTTAATATAATTTATCATGAATATAAAATTTTATCACTGTCGCATTTGTGGAAATGTAATTATTAAATTGGTTGACTCTGGTGTTGTGCCTGAATGTTGCAATCGTGAAATGGAAGTTTTGCCTATTCGTAACGAAGAAATTGGTTTGGAACGTCATCTTCCTATTACGTCAATTGTTGACGAATGTACAATGAAAGTTGAAGTAGGTGAGCAGCCTCACCCTATGACTAACGAGCATAGTATTTGTTGGATTTGTCTTGAAACTACTATTGGTTTTCAGTTTGTTACACTTTCTCCCAATTCAAAACCGTGTGCTATGTTTTGCATTTGTAGATGTACTCCTGTGGCTGTTTATGAATATTGTAACCTTCATGGTTTGTGGAAAACGGAAATTTCTGGTATAGAAAATAATAATGATTGTAAATGTAATTAGTTTTTTGTTGATTTTATTATTAGTTATTTCAGGTGTTTGGGGTTCATCTGATTTTTAGTTTTAGAAAAAAACAGGGGATTTTTTCCCCTGTTTAATTTTTTTATTTAAGTTGTAAATTCTTATTTATCAATTAATTCATTTTTTTCAGCAGTCCATTTTTCGCGTTGTGCAACTCCGCAATTTTCTCCTTTAAACATTTTTGCTGCTTCGGTATCACCCTTCAATTGCCATTGAAGCCAAGCTGTTGCAACAATTGAAAATTCACCTCCATGTGGTTGTGAATATGTTCCTCCATGTCCAACTGGATAATTTGCAGCAAATGCTGGAACGTGTTTTATTCTATGAAAATCGTCCATTCCATTTGTATAAGCTATATCACTTTCGCCTCCCAAAATGTAAATTATTGGTGTGTGAATTTCGTCTAATTTTGATTTTTCTGGCATTGGCATATTAGGAATTGCTGTTTTTGCATCTATAAATAGTCCACTATTACAAATCATTATAGTTTTTAATCGAGGATCTGCACAATTAAACAATGTTTGTAATCCACCGCAAGACATTCCTGCTGCTGCTATATTGTTAACATCTAGTTTGTTAAATAAATAACTATTTTGATTACTATTTTGCGCAATAGCCCAATCAATAGACTCAATTTGTTGTTCTGTAGTTGACATATCTCCATGATAAGGTTCTTCATTTCGTGGCATAAATCCAGTTGCTACAACTACAAATCCATGTGATGCTATTTCATTTAAAAATTTATAATGTTCCCATGGTGAATTTGTACATGCTCCATTTCCCCAAACTAATATTGGTAATGGATTTTCTTTACTAAACTTACTTAAATCTTTTGGACAAAAAATCGTGTGTGCTTTTAAGGTTGTGTCTTCAAACATAACTGCTTTAAAATCTCCAGTTCCTCCTTGTTCTACTATTATTGAGTCAGATGGAATTGAATTTGATTTTTCTGTTTCTTTTGCAGTGTTAGTATTACCACATGATGTTAGTAATAAAACTGCTACTGATAATAATAAAAAATTGCTTTTCATAAATTTTTATTTTAATTATTGAATATTATTTTTTTTCAATTTCCACAAAATTATAAATTTTATTAAATAAATAATACCATTATACTTTTTATGGTATCTTGATTGTCTTTTTTTTATCTTTTTATTTTAAATAAAATTTCTAAAAGTTGTTTTTTTTAATTTATTTTGTAGCAAACATTCCTTAAACAATAATTTATTTATGAAGACAAATAAATCAATTTTATCGATGGCATTTGTTGTAGGTGCAACTCTTGCTATTACAAGTTGTTCTACCAATCTTGAAGAACAATTTAAAAATATTACATTAACACAAGGTTATAAACCTCAAACAGAACACAATCCAATTGCAACCCAACGTTTTGGAGCAGATCCATACGCAATGGAATACAATGGAAGAGTTTATGTTTATATGACCAATGATATTTTGGTAAAAGATGAAAATGGAAATTATAAAGAAAATGATTTCAAAACCATTAACAAAATATTTTGTGTTTCTAGTGAAGATTTAGTTAACTGGACAGATCATGGTCCTATGCAAATTGCTGGTGTTGATGGTCCTGCAAAATGGGCTACTTTTTCGTGGGCTCCTTCTGTGTGTCACAAAACTATAGATGGTAAAGAAAAATTTTTCTTATATTTTGCAAATAGTGGTAATGGTATTGGTGTTGTAACTTCTGATAATCCATACGGACCATGGACAGATCCTATTGGTAAAGAAATTGTTTCTCGTCAAACTCCTACTTGTGACTCTATTGGTGTTACTTGGCTTTTCGATCCAGCTGTTTTAATTGATGACAATGGTGATGGTTATTTATATGTTGGAGGAGGTATTCCTTTTGTTAAAGGCAAAGGTCCTCAATTTGCTGATCCAGGAACTGCTCGTGTTGTTAAATTAGACGCTTCTTTTACTGCTCTTGATGGCGATCCTGTAAAAATTAATCCACCTTATATGTTTGAAGATGCTGGTGCTAACAAAATTGGTGACACATATTATTATAGTTATTGTACTAATTTTAATAGTCCTGAACTTGGAAACGGTTGTATTGCATATATGACAAGTAAAAATCCTATGGGACCTTTTGAATTTCAACGTGTTTTCTTTAAAAGTATCGACACTTTTTGGGGCATAGGTGGCAATAATCATCATGCTATGCTCAAATTTAATGATAAATATTATTTGTTTTATCATTCTCAAGTTTTACAACAAGCAATGGGTATAGATCATGGAGGTTATAGATGTACTCATGTTGATGAAGTAAATATTGATGAAAACGGTGTTATTCAAGATGTTACTGGCACAAAAACTGGTTTTGAACAATTAAAAGCATTTAATCCATTTAATTTAACAGAAGCTGAAACAATGGCTTGGATGGCTGGTATTGATACAAAATATGAAGAAAATTCTAATAATATGTATGTTACATCAATTTCGGCAGGCGATTGGATTGGTTTAAGTGGTGTTGATTTTGAAGATGGTGCTTCTAAATTTTCTGCTATTGTTTCTAATTCAGCTGACACTTCATGTGCTATCAAAATTTGTATCGACAAAGTTGATGGCGATTGTATTGGTTATTTAGAAGTAAAAAAATCTGATGGTAAATTTGTTGAATATTCTTCTAATTTAAATAAAACTATTACAGGAAAACATGATTTGTTTTTCATTTTCTCTGGTGAATTTGAATTTGATAAATGGCAATTTGCTAAATAATTTGATTATTAACTATATTAAAAAAATATAAAATATAATTTTGATTAATGTATTAATAATCAGTTTATTATAAAATAATGAAACATTATCAAAATAATATGTAACATATACAAATATTATGTAATCATATTTATAACATATGTATCATATTCAAAAACTATAAGGATTTTTATTAATTAAATTTGAAAAGTATTTAATAATACAATATTAACTTATTTTTTTAACCATAAATTTCATTTTCCAACATGCGAAAAGAACTTTTTAGAGGCATGTGCACCTTAGCTTTAGCACTAAGTGTTGGCACTGCAAGCGCTCAAATGTGGGGACAACCCGAACCCGAAGATCCAACAGGATTAAAAGAAGCTTACAAAGATTATTTTAAAATCGGTGTAGCTGTTAATATGCGCAATATTACTAATCCTGATGAAATTGCTGTTATTAAAAAGGAATACAATAGTATTACCGCAGAAAACGACATGAAACCTATTTCTGTTCATCCTAAAGAAGGTGTTTGGACATGGGATAAAGCTGATAGTATTGCTAATTTCTGTCGTCAAAATGGCATTAAAATGCGTGGACATTGTTTATGTTGGCATAGTCAATTCTGCGATTGGATGTTTAAAGACAAAAAAGGCAAAGATGTTACAAAAGAAGTTTTCTATCAAAGACTTAAAGAACACATCCAAACTGTAGTTAATCGTTACAAAGACATTGTTTATTGTTGGGATGTTGTAAATGAAGCTATGGCTGATGATGCTCGTCCTCATTTTGTTCCTGGTAAAGGTTTTGAACCACCTAGCCCATATCGTCAATCTCAATTGTTCAAACTTTGTGGCGATGAATTCATTGCTAAAGCTTTTGAATTTGCTCACGAAGCTGATCCTAATGCTATTTTATTCTACAATGATTATAATGCTGCAGACCCAGGCAAACGTGACCGTATTTACAATATGGTTAAAAAAATGCAAGATGCTGGTGTTCCTATCACTGGTATTGGTATGCAAGGTCACTACAACATTTATGGTCCTTCTATGGAAGATGTTGAAGCAGCAATCGTTAAATATTCTGAACTTGTTAAAACTATTCATGTTACCGAATTAGATATCCGTGCTAACGAAGAAATGGGTGGTGCTTTACAATTTAGCCGTCAAGGTGTTGAAATCAAAGATTATGTAAAATCTCTTCACAACGATCAATATAACAAATTGTTCCGCGTTTTAAGAAATCACAAAGATGTTATTAAATGCGTTACTTTCTGGAATGTTAGTGACCGTGACTCTTGGGTTGGTGTTAACAATTATCCTTTGTTGTTTGACAAAGATCTTAAGAAAAAATCTGCATATAATTTAGTTAAAAAATTTAATGCAAGTATGGATAACCAAAACATCAAAGAAGATTTTAAATCTTGTGAAACAAATCAACCTGGTCAAGAATATCCTATGGTTAACTCTCAAGGATATGCTCGTTTTAGAGTTGAAGCTCCTCAAGCTAAATCTGTTATCGTAAGTCTTGGTCTTGGTGGTCAAGGTGGTACTGTTCTTCACAAAGGTCAAGATGGTTTCTGGTGGGGAACTACTGATGGTCCTATGGACGAAGGTTTCCATTATTATCACTTAACAATTGATGGTGGTGTGGTTAACGATCCAGGTGCTAAAAACTACTATGGTTCTGTTCGTTGGGAAAGTGGTATTGAAATTCCAGCTCACGATGCTGATTTCTATGCTGAAAAACAAGTTCCTCATGGAAATGTTCAACAAATTTTATTCTGGAGTAAGAGTACAAACAAATTCCAACGTGCTTTTGTTTACACTCCTCCAACATATTACAACAATCCTAAAGAAAAATTCCCTGTTCTTTATTTACAACACGGTTGGGGTGAAGATGAAACAGCTTGGAGTAGTCAAGGTCACGAAAACTTGATTATGGATAATCTTATTGCTGAAGGTAAATGTAAACCTTTCATCATTGTTAACGCTTATGGTTTAACAAATGACATCAAATTTGGAAGTGGTTTTGGTCAATTTACAGCTAAAGAATTTGAAACTTTACTTTGTGATGAATTAATTCCATATGTTGATGCTAACTTTAAAACTTTAACTGATAGAAACAATCGTGCTTTAGCTGGTCTTTCTATGGGTGGTATGGAAACAAAACTTATTTCTGGTCGCAAAGTTGACACTTTTGCTTCTTTTGGTTTGTTAAGCGGTGGACAATTTGCTCCAACAGATTTTAAAGATAACAAAGCTGTTAAATTCTTATTCATGAGTTGTGGTGGTAAAGAATTTCCTGATGGAATTAACAAAGCTACAGCTGATATGAAAAATGCAGGATATAATGTAATGGGTTATGTTTCTCCTGACACTGCTCACGAATTTTTAACATGGCGTAGAAGTTTATATCAAATGGCTCAACAATTATTCAAATAGTTTTTTGATATAATTACTTAATATTTATAAAAACACCCACTTAATATCTTAATTAAGTGGGTGCTTTTTTTATCATAAGATTATAATATTTCTGTGTTATGTTATCTAAATTATGCACTAAAAGATATATAATGCTATTATGGGAATTAGTTCGTAAATAAGTATGTATTAAATATAATACCTTTTTCTGATATTTTATTTAAATAAATTTACTATTATATTTATCATCAACAGATTTAAATAATTTAAAATGACGAAAATCTCCAAATAACCGTTTTGTACTGTTTACTTGTAGATTTATATTATTAATTAATATATCCTAACTTATATTTGATTTTAGTATGGTAAAAAATAAATCAATATTTTCAAAAGAAATATCTTTATACAAATTTTAACTAATACACCAAAATTATTTATTTGAATATTTTACTTTTAAAAAATATTTAATTTATTTAAAATTATCTCGGACAGCAATAATAATTTCATTTTTTACAAACTATTTTTCTGTCATTCGTTTTCCCATCAAGCACATAAACTTGTTTGCTTACGAGCACAAAACTAAGTTGAAAATTAGCAGTGGAGTCTAATTTCTAATGATAATCGTTTAATAAAATTTGATTACATCCAGTTCCACTAAATTCCTTGATGTACATAGTTTAGAATTTTATGAAATTATCAGTTTTAATATCACTCCAAATATTCTTTAACTTTTTGAATATCTATTGATAAAAATTCTGATATTTCTTCTAAACCATTACCTAATGACAATAGTTTTTTTGCCATTTTTTTATCCTTTTCTATTAATTGATTTTTTTGCTCAATTAACTGATTATCTTTTTCAACTAATTGATTATCTTTTTCAACTAATTGATTATCCTTTTCAACTAATTGATTATCTTTTATTAATAAAAGATTTTTTTGTTCAACTAATT
>JAKSUC010000056.1 GCA_024413595.1 Bacteroidales bacterium | reverse complement strand
GATGAATACGATAATTTTGCAAATTCACTTTTAAGTAGAAACGAAAATGATTATATATCATTAACTCACGGCGATGGATTTTTTAGATTGTTTTTTAATATTTTAAAAGCACATACATCAGGAAATAATTCACCAATAGAACGAATTTTTATTACTGGAGTTAGTCCTTTAACATTAAGCGACGTAACAAGTGGGTTTAATATCAGTAAAAATCACTCCCTAGACTATAAATTTAATTCTATGGTGGGATTTTCGGAAACTGAAGTCCGTGAAATTCTTGAATATTACAAAAAAGAAACGGGGGTTTTTAAACATTCAGTTGATGAAATTATCGAAAAAATTAAACCTCATTATAATAATTATTGTTTTAATGAAGAATGTTTAGAAGAAGACCGAGTTTTTAATACTGATATGTTTTGGTATTTTTTGAGTGAATATATTAACTATAAAGGGAAATACCCAAAAGAAATGGTTGATAAAAACATTTCTACAGATTATGACAAAATGCGAATGTTAATTCGTTATGATAAAAATTTTGGTCATAAAGCTTCTGTTATTCAGCAAATTATGATGAATGAAGAAATAGAAGCAGTTGTTAATCCAGAATTTTCTATATCTGAAATCACTTCTGACGATAATTTAGTTTCGTTATTAATATATTTAGGAATGTTGTCGATGGATCGTTACGAAATGGGGGCGACAATTTATAGAATTCCTAATTATACCGTTAAATCTCAGTATTATAGATACATGATAGATTGTTACAAAGATTGTATGTCGTGGCGAAGTGATGATAGTTTATTAAATAGATTTGGTCGTAAAATGGCTTACGAAGGCAATGCGCTTGAATTTATTGATTACATTTTATCTTGTATGACCGATTTATCATCTAATAGAGATTTTGATGCAATGGCAGAGTCGTTTGTAAAAGGATTTATTTTGGCTACTCTCGGTGTAAAAATGAATTTTTATGTTGTTGAAACTGAAAAAGAAGCAAACCACGGATATTCTGACATTGAAATTATACCACGTCTTGACGCTAAACATGCTTTTGTTATTGAACTTAAATATCTAAAAAAAGATGCGTCTGATAATGAAGTTAAAGAACAAGAAGCAAAAGCTGAATGTCAATTACGTAAATATCTTAATGACAAAATTGACAAAACAAAATATGCCGACGAAGGCATAACTTGTCGTGGCGTTGTTTGCGTAATAAGAGGTTATAAAAAAGAGGTTTTGAAATACCTTGATTAATAACAAATTATTAAAATTATATGGATTTTTTTATTTCTGATCTTCACAATATGGATCAAAACATTATTACCTACGAACATCGTCCGTTTAATAATGTTGAAAGCATGAGAGATACAATCATAAACAATTGGAATTCAAAGGTTAATGACAATGACTCTGTTTTTCTTTTAGGTGATATTGGAAATCTTGAAATTCTTAATTTTTTAAAGGGAAAAATTTCTATTATTTTAGGTAATCATGATAATAAAGAACAGATTTTAAGTCTATATCCCAAAATTGAAGTTTTCCCCTACCCTATTTTAAAAGGCTTTTTGTGGCTTAGTCACGAACCAATTATGTCTTTATATCCAGAATGTCCATATTTAAACATTCATGGACATTTACACCGTTTTAATTTTGGTCTTTTAGATAGAAAATGGAGCGATGGTAACAGATATTTTAATGTTTCTGTTGAACAAATTAACTACACTCCTATTTCTATTGACGAAATTGCAGAAAAATTAGGAATAATTAACAACAAATAAATTAAATACAAATTTTTATTTAATTTTTTCAGCTACAACATTTGCTGCATTTTCACCATCCATTGCAGACGAAACAATTCCACCTGCATAACCTGCTCCTTCGCCACATGGATATAAATTTTCTACTCCTATACAATTAAGATTTTGTTCATCACGAACAATTCTTATTGGCGACGAAGTACGAGTTTCTGATGCTAAAACAAGTGCTTCTTCGGTCAAAAATCCACGCATTTTTTTGTCAAATTGCTTAAATCCTTCTTGTAGTCGTTTCCCAATAAATTCTGGTAACCAAAAATGTACGGGAGAATTTACAACTCCCGGAACATATGAAGTTGCTGGTAATGATGTAGATATTCTTCCTTTTGCAAAATCGGTTAATCGTTGTGCTGGCACAGATTGATTGCTGCGTCCATTCAAAAATGTCATACGTTCCAACTGTTTTTGATATTCAAATCCCGCCATAGGATTTCCTTTTTCTATTTCAGGAATATCTTCTTGTCGAATTTCTACAACTATTGCTGCATTTGACCAATAATTTCTTCGCGCAGCTGAACTCATTCCGTTTACTAATGTATATCCTTGCTGGGTTGACGAAGGAACTATTTGACCTCCTGGACACATACAAAATGAATAAACTCCACGTCCTTCAACTTGTGTTGCTACATTATAACTTGCTGTTGGTAAATATGTTGTATCTGCTCCACGGTAACGAATTTTGTCTATTAATTCGCGTGGATGCTCTACTCTAACTCCCATTGCAAATCCTTTGGCTTCGAGTTTTATTCCTTTGGTTGCTAATAATTTATAAACATCTTCTGCACTATGTCCTGTTGCTAATATCACTGCTTCGGCTACTATTTCGTCGCCTGTCGAAGTTTTTATACTTTTTACTTTATTATCAACTATTTCTATATCTGTAAGTTTTGTAGAAAATCTTACTTCGCCTCCACATTTTAATATGGTTTCGCGCATTGTTGATACTATTTTGGGTAATTTGTCGGTTCCTATATGAGGACGCGCTTCGTAAAGTATTGAAGAATCAGCTCCATGAATATGAAATATTTCTAATATTCTTGAAATATCTCCTCTTTTATTTGATCTTGTATATAATTTACCATCAGAAAATGTTCCTGCTCCTCCTTCGCCATAACAATAATTTGAATCTTCGTTTAATATATGTTGAAGATTTAGCAATGCTATATCTCGTTTTCGTTCTTTAACATTTTTTCCTCGTTCTATAACTATTGGTTTTACTCCTAGTTCGATTAATCGTAATGCTGCAAACAAACCTGCAGGACCTGAACCTACTACAACACAAGTTTTTGCTTTTGACACATCATGGTATTTATATTTTGCTGTTATATTTTCTGGGCTTTCGTCTCCTGTATATAATGCAACTTTAAGATTTACTACAATTTCATGTCCTCGTGCATCTATTGACTTGTGAATAATTTTTATTGCAGATACATTTTCTTGCGAAATATTAGCTGTTTTGCAT
Source organism: Bacteroidales bacterium (assembly GCA_024413595.1). Lineage (GTDB taxonomy): Bacteria > Bacteroidota > Bacteroidia > Bacteroidales > UBA3824 > UBA3824. Next base: position 19,178 of record JAKSUC010000056.1, on the reverse strand, counting down.
GCTAATGGCAAAAAATACTTTTCTTCCGAAGCATCGTGTGGCGATAATGCTAAATCTATCAGTGTCATATATAAAAAAAATTTGCATACCTTTTGAGCATGCAAATTTAGAAAAAAAAGCGTATAAATCTATAGAAAGTATGTTGTCAAAAAATTATTTAAATCTTAGATTTCCTGACTCAATATTAATATCTTCATATTGAGTGATAACGGTATTTGAATTTCCTATATCAATACCAACAGCTGTATTCACATCACCTCCATTAATTTGAGCTGAATGTAAACAATATCCAACTGAAGTTAATGTTAATGGATTATCTACTACTTCGATATTTAAGATACCTTCAAATTCTTTATAAAAATTCTCTACCAATTCCATATAAAGTGCCCCACCTCCTGTAATATACATTTTACTTGCTTTGGTAAAATCTGCATCTGTAAATACTCTTCTCAAATTTGGTGATATTACATCTCGATAATACATATTTAGAACATTTCTACGTATATCAAGAATATCTATTTTTTTACGATCAAGCATTATAAAATTATTCATAAATGCTTGTTCTATTTGTTTTACGTTTTTAAGTCCTAAATTATATTGTAAGCCTAGTTCTTTAATAAATAAATCTATAGCATATTGTAATCCATTGATACTTACCGCTGTACGTTGAACTATACCATTTTCTGTACTCAAAACTGCTTCACATGTTCCAAATCCAAGACTTATTACAAAGAAATTTCCTGATGCTTTTGTATCGCCTTGTCGAAGTGCAACTATATTGCCCATCATCTCTGGCAATACTTCTACTTGAACTACATCTACTTTCATTTCTGAACGTCCTTTGCTTGTAAAAGACGACATATCAAAGTCTATTTTGTGAGTTTTGCGCAATAATTCTGACGCAATTGTTCTATTTACTTGAAATGTACTAAATGGAAAACCTGTTGTTACTACTAACGGACGATTATTTTTATAACCTGCTAGCAACAATGCGGTTTTAAACAATATTTGATAATCAATTTCTGTTGGAGCTGCATTTACAGTACGGTGCGGAGATTGACCTTCTGATAATGCCAAATTTCCTACTATGTATGGTACATCGTCGATATAAAGTCGAAGCCCATTTATCAAATCTTGCGATACCATGGCAAGACTCGAATTGTTGTGTTCAAACACACTTGGAATACTATAACTGTTTCTCATGCTATTTTGATTTTATTTTTACTACTTTTTTAATGTGAATGCTTTTATTATTTATTATTACTTTTTTCAAAGACCATACCAAACTAATTGAGATATAAATTACATTATTATTTCTTCTGGTGGTAACTCAAATATTTTATCACTTATTGTCTTTATTTTATCAATATTAGATATAGAATTTTTCCAAAATATTGGAATATTTTCATATGTATATTTCAATCCAGACAATGAACCTGTTAAAAAACCTGATAAATCAGGATAAAATCCTAAATTTACTGATTTTAATGTTATTTTCTCATAATTGTCTTCGTTTATTAAACATTCTGATACATTATCAATTAGTTTTAATGAAATATTGGTATTATTTATAATCAAGCCTATATCTTTACACAGTTTTGCTGTTTTGTTTTTCGATTTTTTGAGTGAATCTTCCAATGAATTTCCAAACGAAATATTTTTAGATATATTAAAAAAAACAGATGCTGATGCTATTGCAGAATCACATACCAAATCTGGCAATAATTCTATAATTTGATCCATTGATAATTGTTTCAATTTTGAATATACTACTCCTGCTACCAAACTTATTGGTAATAATTTTCGCAATCGAAATTCTTCATCTTTTATTTTATATAAATACCAACTATTACATAAGGCAAATAATCTTTTGCTAGTAATTAGTTGCATACTATTATCTAGCAAAAAATTAGCAAATTCAAGTGACGCCTCTGTACACATTGAAAATGTTCCACTTGGTGTTTGATAATCTCCAAATCCTAACAATTCTGTTACTGGATTTTTTTGTAATTGTTCGGGTGTTTTATCTACAACTGGCAAACCAAGTGCCTCTCCTACTGCTCCTCCAACAAATAATCCTGTTATTTGATGATTATTTATTTGACTTTGTTCTTTTGAAATTGTAAAGATTTTATTGATTTGACTCAAAATTGACATATATTTTCGCGTTATTTTTATTATTAAAAAGCAAAGATTAAGCCATACACCATTTGGCACAAAATATGTTTTATTTTTTAAAGACTTTAGTAAAATTAAAATTGCCTAATGTTATGACTTATCCAATAAATATTATTCCAAAAGGTATCTCTGATGCTAAAAATTGTAATATTCCTGTTCCTGGGAATCCTCAAAAACCAACTAAACCTTTATCTTTTAAAAGAAAATGGTTAGGTTTTATTTTATTAGGTTTTGTGATTACCGCTGTATTATTGTATAAATTTACGCCTGTTCCTGAAAATGCTTGGGTAAACGGTTTTTTAACTATTGCCTTTGTTATTTCGTCGGTGATTTCTATTTTTAATCACATTTCTAATAGATTTCAAACTTTAGCTTTTAAAAAAGAACAAGAAAATTATGAATTTCAAATGCGTCAATACAACGAAAGTTTAGCTAAAATCGACGAAATAAATAGAAAAAACAATGATCCGATTGCTCTTTCTGCTTTTAGAAAACAAAAAGTGAAAGAAGCTTTAATGATTACTGATTGTTCTTTAAAACCAATCGACAACACTGATGGCAACTTTTTCGAAAGTTTTTATCATTTTCTTTTAGATTATTTTCCAGGACAAATTCTTATTAATTATTCTATTGATAGTCAAAAACTTTATTCGCCTAATTATATTGTTGCTGTTTCTAATATTAAATTGTATATCGATATAGAAATCGACACTCCATATTCTTTTGAAACTAGCCAACCTGATGCTTATTTCGATGATAATAATAAATTTTCTAAACAAGATCATAACAATTTCTTTTCTAATGCGGGTTGGGTGGTTATTAGATTTGCTGAAGAACAAATTATTAAATATCCTGAAAGTTGCTGTAAAAATATTGCTCAAGTTATTTTTGATATTACTGAAGATAACGCATTTTTACAAAAATTTAATACTATTGATACTTTAGCAGAAATGAATAGTTGGACACTAAAAGATTGTGAAATTCTTAAAAACGAAAAATATAGAGAATCATATCTTTTTAATAATAAAGAATTTGACGTTAATACTGAAAATGATTGTGAAAACGAAAATAATATTGATGAAAATAACAACGAAAACTGTTCTGAAAATGAAATAGATAATAATGATGTTAATTTTACAGAACATAATGAAGATGAAGTTAATGAAAATGAAATAGTTGAAATTCAACAAAATAAAATTGAACAAAATATTGAAAAAGAACAAAATGACAACAATTCAACAAAAATTGAAACTTATAAAATTGATGATAATATTGAATACCCGGAAAATCATAACAATTCTGAAGTAAAAATTCTTCATATTCAAACTGATAATATGGCTGAAATAAACAAAAATGAAAACAAAATGAACGAAACTTCTATTAATAACGAAAACGAAATTATCAATAACGAAATAGAAATCGGCGTAATTGAACAAGAAGACAAACAAATTTCTATTCCTAAATATCAACAAATTATTTTTGACAATCCAGAAGCTGAAAATCAAAAAAATATTGTTGAACTTGTTGCAAAAATGAACGAATGTCACAATCTTGAACAATGGAATTTATTATTAGAATATTGCAACAAAGTTTTAGCTATTGACCCAACTTTCCAACTTGCTTACATGAGAAGAAGTACAGCCTATGGCAATCTTGGCAAACTTGACAAAGCTATTGAAGATTGTAAAGCTGTTATCAATATCAATCCTGAAAATCCTGATGCGTATTACAATTCAGGAATTGCTAATTTAATGCTAAAACGATACAGAAATGCAATTGAGGATTTTCAAAATGCCATTAAATATAAAATTCAACACATCGACGAAGTTTATTTTACTCTTTCTGGTATTTATAGTAAACTCGACGATGAACAAAACTATAATAAATATCTGCAACTTTCAGCTAATGCGGGTAATCAAACTGCTAAAACTTTAATTATTAGACAACAACAAAAAGACGGTAAAAACGCTGAAAACGAATTTAAAGGCTATAACACACGTAATATTAAAATTTCGGAAGGCATTAGCGATATTGCATATAGCATGAACGATGAATATTGTGCTATCGCTGACCAAAGCAGAAAATTAAGAGTTTACAAAACTTCTGATTGGCAAATCGTTTTTAAACAAGACGTTTCTATCACATCTATGGCTTTTAGTAGAAACAATAAATTTTTAGCTATTGGCGGACATAGTTTTTTAAGAATTTTAAATGTAGATAACAACGGGTTTAGCCTTTTTGCAGACATTATTAACTATACTGGAAGCATCAAAAAAATGTTTTTCCATCCTTTTAATAATGATACATTGTTTGTTAGCGACAATTTTAGTCTTTACAAAGTGGATATTAAATCTAAAGTTATTAACAAAACTATTTCGGATTTTCAAGTTATGGCTGTTACTCGAGATATGCAATATGTAGCTGGTAAAGACTATTTTAGCAATATCAAAATTTACAGAATTAATGTTTTATCCGAAATTTTCAGACTTAATATTGATGCTAGTACTATTGTTAAATCAATGTCGATAAATTCTGACGCTACTCGACTTATTTATGGCGACAACGAAGGTAAAATTCATGTTTATAATCCTCAATTGCCTGCTAAAATTGCTGTTGCTGAATTAAAATCTGAAATTATTGACATTAAAATTAGTTGCAATTCTGTATTTTTCTCAGTGTTGACTTCTGATAGAAAACTTAGATTTTTCAACACTACTTCAGCTAATAAAGGTAACGAAATTTCAATGAAATATCTGCCTAAACTTATTACTATGAGCAATGTAAAAAACATGCTTACTATCGGTGATTTTAACGAAAATGTTGACATTATTTATGTTGACGAAGTTGTTACTAAAACCGTTTCGGATGCTGTTACTAGAACTGCATAATTTTTTTATTATTTTTTTAAAAACTTAGGGAAAGATTTTTATCTTTCCCTTTTTTATTGTCGCTTTTTTTTTAGTAACTTTACTATTATTTTTACGTTTTGTATATTAACTAAAATCATCAAAAAATGAAAAAAATAAAAATTATATCTTTAATCGTTTTGGTATTTTTTAATATCAATTTTGTTTCAGCTCAACTGCCTGACTCTTTAAAAAATGCTAAACCATATATTTCACTTAACGAAGCACTTGCTAATCCTGATAGTGTGATTATTTTAGATTTACTTAATTCTGAAATTGAAGAAATTCCTGCTGAAATTGGTAATCTTAAAAATGTTAGAATTATGTATCTTTATGATAATAAAATTAAAGCTATTCCGCCTGAAATTGGTAATCTTGAATTTCTTCAAGAATTATATTTAGATCGTAACCAAATTACTGAATTACCTAAAGAAATTGGACGTTTAAAAAATTTAACTATTCTTAGCATTAGTCACAACAATTTAAATTCGCTTCCTAAAGAAATTTCTACCTTAATTTCTCTTAAATCTTTGATACTTAACGATAATAATATTTCTTATATTCCTCAAACAATTGGTGATATTGCTTCTTTAAATGTTTTAGATTTAACCAATAATAAATTAACTGAACTTGACGAAAATATTGGTAATTGTGTATTTTTAGAAGAATTAAAACTTAGCAATAACAATCTAACAACATTACCAAAATCTATTAAATATTTACAAATTCTTAACAAACTTTCGGTTGACGAAAATCAATTAGTGGAATTAACACCACAAATCGGAAACCTTAAAAATTTAGTTTCACTTTCGGTTTACGGTAACAAAATTACTGTTATTCCGCCTGAAATTGGAAATGCTAAAAATCTTGAAGAAATTATTTTACAAGGTAATCCTATATTTAGCATTCCTTCTGAAATTTCTAAACTTCATCAACTCAAATATTTAGACTTATCTAATACTCATATCAAAAAAGAAGATATGAAAAAAATTCAAGGTTATAATCCTTCTGCAATAATTGTTTTTCCCTTTTAATTAATGATAAACAAAAGTCTGATTATATTTGATTTTGATGGTACTTTGGCTGATACTTTTGAATCTGGCGCAAAGTTGATAAATTCGTTTGCAGAAAAATTTGGTTATGAAAAAATTGACTTTGCAAAAAACAAAAATAAATCTGCTCGCGAACTTATCAAAATGTCGAAAGTTAGATTTTGGCAAATTCCTAAACTCGTAAAATTTTTTAGAACAGAATCTGATAAAATGGCTGATAATATTAAGCCGTTTTTTGGAATAAATAATTTATTATCAATTCTTTATAAAGATAATTACGATTTAGGAATTGTTACCACTAATTCAAAAACTACTGTTTCTAAATTTTTGACAGCCAATAATTTAGACCAATATTTTATTTTTTTAATAACTGACATTTCTCTTTTTGGAAAAAAAAGAATTTTAAAACGCGTTATTCGACAAAACAAAACAAAATACAGAAATATTATTTATATTGGCGACGAAATTCGCGACATTGAAGCTTGTAACAAAGCTAATATGTCGATTATTTCTGTTTCGTGGGGTTTTAATTCTGAAGATATTTTAAAAACTCAAAATAATTGGGTGGCAAATTCTACAGATGATGTTGTTAGAATTTTAAAAAAAATTGATGCTTTTTAAATTATTTTTCTAAAACTAACCTCATACCTATAAAATAAGCCCAACTAATATCTGTAAAACAAGTTCTTGCTGAAATTCTACAATTATATTCAGTGTTAGCACTTGAACCTCCGCGTAAATTAACCATCGTTGTAGTTTTTTTGTTTTTTACAGAATAATCTCCATAATAATAATTTTGACACCATTCAAAAGCATTTCCACTCATATCATAAATTCCTAGTTCGTTAGGTTTTAATAATCCTACTGAATGACATGGATATTTATCGTCTAAGGCTTCTGTATTATGTGCATTCCATGCAACTTCGTCGAGATTATTACTGCCTGAAAATCTATAACCTTTGCTTTTAATCCCGCCTTTGGCTGCATATTCCCACTCTTCTTCTGTTGGTAATCTGTATTTTTTACCTGTTAATTTATTTAGTTTTTTTATGAAATCTTGGGCATCAAACCAACTTATTTTTTCTACTGGATTATTTTCGTTTTGTATTATTGAAGGATTGGTGCCCATTACTGCTTTCCATAATTTTTGAGTTACTTCGTATTGTCCTATATAATAATCTTTTAAAGTAACAACATGAACGGGACTTTCATCTTCGTTGGCCATAACATCATAATTATCTTGTAATTCTGACTTATTTTGAGCTCCCATTTTAAACAAACCGCCTTTAACATAAATCATTTTAAATGTACATCCATTTACATTTTCTATTATGTCTAAATTTTGCGATTTTATTATGTTGGTTAATAAAAGACTTATTATTATTAAGAATATTTTTTTCATGATTATATTTCTTTATAGTAACCATATTCTGAATTAAATTTATAATAAAAATCATCTGTTATAAATGATATTTTTTTATTTATCAATAATATTATATTTCTATTATTGGTTATTGTTTGTAATTGATTTACAAGTCCATTTTTGTCAAATATTATTTTTTCATTTGTTAATGATGTTACTTTGCATTGCTTCATATAATATTCCACTAACAAAAAATCTTTACTTCCATAACAAATTGTATAAACAGAATCACAATTGGGTTTATTTATATTAAAATCTTGAACAAAATTTATATAATTTTGAATACATGCAGAACATGAAGCATCTAACATATAAATTATTGAACGTGAATCATTTATTTTAATTGAATCAATACAAGATATATTAATGGAATCTTTCTCTTTTGATAAATTAAGTTCATCTGACAATTTAACAATTTTTGACTGACATCCTAATAATAAAAAGCCAAATACACTAATCATTAAGAATAGCTTTATATAAAATTCTTTCACCATTTTCATCAAAACTTGTTAAATATAAACTATTTGTATTTTCATTATAAGAAAGACCAATAACTGCTTTATCTGTTGGTATTTTATATCTAGCTAATAAATTTCCATTCCAATCTAAACGAAATATTTCTGTACCTTTACCCTCATCATCCGAAAAATGAGTTCCTACTTTTCCATGAAATCTTTCATTCTTAAAGAAAACATTATTTTTAGAAGAACAATAATTAAAATAATAATAATGAAAATTATCTTTGAAATGAAGTTGATTGTTTTTATCAACTATAAATTCAGAATTATATTCTTCTGGTCCTATTATAACTTTTTCTAATTTATTATCTACATAAAAACAAATTTCAGGTTTAAATTTTTTGGCATGATAAAATTTATTTTGCAAAGAATTCATAGCAATATAACCACCAGAAAAATTAGCTGTAAAAATATCAAAACCATCTTTTGGATAATCTTCTATAAAAGCACCTGTAGTGTCTACATATAATAATTCAGGATATTTTTCATTACCAAATCCATCAAAATGAAGACAATTTGAAGCTACAATCAAAGAATCGTTTATCCAACCAAAACCTTCATAAAAAGCATCAATTTTAATAAAAGATGGATATGTAAAATCTTTAACTAAAAGAGAATCAACATGAATTCTTGCAACTGTACGTTTAACATAATCATTTAAGCAAAGGTAATCATCGTTTATATATGATAAAACACCTAACAAATCATTAGGTCCATTTCCTCTTTGAAACAATTGATTGATAATTTCAAAATTATTAAGATTTACAACTGAAAGATAATATGGATCTGGATATTGATCATGTAATACTAATAAAATTGTATCTTTAACAACATAATATCGAGATGCAACAAACTCTTCTGGTAAATTTATTTTTTCAACATCTAATATTTTACAAGGTATTGAATCTTCATTAATTTTAGTAAATTTAATATTTTCAGGTATATTAGTTTGTGAATTACAACTAATTATAAAACAAAATAAAAATAAATAAATGATAAATCTTTTCATGATATTATTATTTTAAATTATTAAGAGGTATATTAAATTTTCTGTTGTCATAAAATGATGTTCAATAATTAATTAAATAAAGCAATTTTATTCAACCACCTCTCCTACCAAATTTTCACCTTCTATTCCAACGATTTTTACTTTATAAAATGTATTAGTTTTTGGATTTAAAATTTTTAATTTTATACGTTGATAATTTTCGCCATAACCATAAATAAAACCTTCTTTATCAATTGTTTCTGTCAAAATTGTTTGATATTTTCCAACCATTGATTTAAGATTTTGGTTTGTTAATTCGGTTGCTAAATCGCGTAAAATTTTTGAACGTGAATTTTTTATTTTTTCATCAACTTGATTTGGCATTTGATCTGCTTTTGTTCCTTTTCTACGTGAATATTTAAATACGTGAATATGTCCAAATCCTATTTTTTTTGATGCTGATATTGTTTCTTGAAATTCGTCTTCGGTTTCGTTTGGAAAGCCTACTATTATATCTGTTGTAAAATTAAAATCTGGTATTATTTTTCTAAATCTATCAACTATTCCATAAAATTCTGACATTGAATATGTTCTACGCATACGTTTTAAAACAGTATCACTTCCTGATTGAAGACACAAATGAATATGTGGTGCTAGTTTAGAATTTTTAAAAAGTGATATAAATTTATCAGAATAATCATCAGGTTCTAATGATGCTATTCGTAAACGAAATTCTCCTGGTATTTCTAATATTTTTTCTACAAGTATTTCAAAATCAATTCCTTGATATTTATATCTTGAAATATTTACTCCTGTTAAAACTATTTCTTTAAAACCAAAATCAAGTTCATCTTTGATATTTTTTATTATATCATCTATGGGACGAGAAATTGCTCGTCCTCTCACAAATGGTACTATACAATAACTACAAAAATTATTACATCCGTCCTGCACTTTGATTATAGATCTTGTATGAAAGGTATTTTGTGCTGATTGATAATTAAATACATTTCCTTCAAAATCATCTATTGTTTTAAATTCTCCATTTAAATATGCTTCTACAATATCAAAAATTCTATTTTTATGTTTATTGTCAACAACAAATGCTATTTGCTCTTCAGAAGATAATTTTTGTTTGTATTGTTCTGCCATACAACCTGTTACAATAACCAAAGCACCTTTTCGTTTTGCTCGTGATATATATTCTCTACTTTTTTTATCACTTTGATTTGTTATTGTACAAGTATTTATTATCAAAATGTCTGCATTAGAATTTTCAAAATCATCATCCACTTTATAACCTCTTTGAACAAATTGTGATGCCAAAGAATCTGTTTCATATAGATTTAATCTACATCCTAATGTCTTGAACGATACGGTTTTATTCATTTTCTATAATTAAGAAATTATTTCTCCTTCGGCAGAAAAATCACTACTTTTTGTGATTTTAACATTTACAAAATTTCCTATTAATGACTCATTTTCTGATTTAAATCTTACAGCAATTTTTCCTTCTGTAAGGCCTGATAAATAACCTTTTAAACGATCGTGACCATTAACTAACAAACGAAATTCCTTGCCTATCATAGTTTTGCAATATTCACTTGAAACCTTTTTTAAGTCGCCTGAAAGTATTGAATATCGTTGACTTTTAACTTCTTTTGGAATATCATCTTCCCATTTGCTACTTGCAGCTCCTGGTCGTGGTGAATACATAGCTATAAATGCCATATTATATTTAAATTCCATCATTGCGCGACGGGTATTTTCAAATTCTTCTTCTGTTTCGCCTGTAAATCCAACTATTATATCTGTAAAAATTGTTGCTGTTGGCAAAATTGTTCGTATTTCATTGATTACCTGTCGATAGCGCTCTATATCATATTTTCTATTCATACGCTTAAGCATTTCGGAATCTCCACTTTGAATAGGAATATGAATTTGTTTTCCAAGACATTTATGTTTTGCAATGGCTTCGAGAACATCGGTTGTCATGTCGCGTGGATGCGGAGATGTAAAATATACTCTAAATTCTTTTTCTGATTTATCACCAAAATCACCTATTTTTTCAAGCAATTGCGCAAAAGTGATTTCTTCACCTTTTTTGTCTAAGCCATACGAATTTACATTTTGTCCTAACAATGTAATACTCTTAAAACCAAGTTCTACCAAATGTTTTACTTCGCAAATTATCTCTTCACTTCTTCGAGATACTTCACGACCACGAGTATAAGGAACTGCACAATATGTACAAAATTTATCACAACCATTTTGAATTGGAACGTATGCCTCAAATTTATCTGGTTGTCGTGTTTCTAATTTCCAAAAATCATCCATTTGTTTTGCTTGTTCTACTCGTGCCAAACTTGGATAATATTTTCCTTCGTGAATATGTTGATTTATCATGTTTGATAAATTTGGCAAATCGCGCATATCAAACACTATATCAAATAGTTTCAAAAATTTTTCTCTGTCATCGGGTAATACACATCCTGTTAAAAATGTTATAAATTTTCTTCCTTTTTTTTGTCTATTCCAAATTGCTATCATATTATAAACCTTATCAATAGCTTTTTGACGAACAGAACATGCTATTACTCCTATTAAATCTGCTTCGTGTGGATTATCTGTTGATTGATAACCTAGTTTTTCGATATATTCTTTTGTGCGACCACTATCAGATATATTCATCTGACATCCAAGCGTAACAAGATGATATTTCATTTACTAATATTTTTGAAAATTTAAACGCAAAGATAAGAAAATCTGAGTAAATGAATAAATATTTAGATAGAATTTAGAATTTCAAGAAATTTATCATTAGGATAATAACCTTCATCATCAAGTGAATATTCTGGTAACAATCTGTCAACAAAATACATATCAATATCTTTATGATTTTTTATTTCCACAGAGCCTCTATATCGACAAACAAAATAATCTTTAACATATTTATAAGTTACAGATGAAATATTTATACATCCTATTTCATCAGCACTTTCTATTCGTTTGGCAACATTTACACTATCGCCCCATGTATCATATGCAAATTTTATTTTTCCTACCATACCTGCAATCAATGCTCCTGTATGAATTCCTATTCGTAAATTCCAATCTGGTAAATTTAAATTGGCATATTTTTCTCGATATGTTGACATAAATTTTTTTATTTCTAGTGCTGCTAAAATTACATCAATTGGATTACTTTTATTTCTTAGAGGAATTCCTCCTACACACATATAAGAATCGCCTATGGTTTTGATTTTTTCTATAAAGTGACAATTTATTATATCATCAAATTTCGAAAAGAAAAAGTGTAAAGCATCTACAATTTGAAATGGTGTTAAATTTTCACACGATTTTGTAAATCCTTGAAAATCTGTAAACATAACGCTTGCCATTTTATAGTTTCGTGGCATTGAACTTCCGTATGTTTTTAATTGTGACACTACATATTGAGGAAGAATATTTAATAAAAGTTTATCTGCTTTTTGACTTTCTTCTTCAATCATTCTGTTTTTTTCTAATATTTCTAATCGCTGACGTTCTAATTCTAAATTTGCTTTTTGAACTTCTTGAATTAATTTTCGTGTTTCTTCATTTCTTTTAATTAACTCTAATTCTGTTCGTTTCTGTTGCGAAATGTCTGTTTCGATGGCTATAAATTTTTCTATTCGTTTTCCATCAAATATTGGGGTTAATGTGGTTTGAATCCATTTAGTGGCTCCATATTTAACTCTACATTTTGTTGTATAACTAACTGAATGTTTGGTCTCAAAAAGTTCTTCTATTTTCGAATTTATTTGTGAATTAAAACTTATTGAAGAAATATTTGTTCCATATTTTTGAACAAATTCACCAAATGTATATCCATACATATTATGGAAGCCTTCGTTTGCCCATTCTAATTCACCATCTGGTGTAAATATTAATACTGAATTGGCTGTTTGTCTTACTATTAGTGATAATTTATTTAAATCATCTATTTGGCTTAAAATTCTTTTGTTTTTAAATTCTACTTCTTCTAAACTATCGTGTAAATTTAATGCTGACTTGGTGCGAGCCAATAATTCTATTTTGTCGATTGGCTTTTTTATATAATCATTTGCTCCATTTTCTAATGCCAAACGTAAATCTTCACTTGTTATTTTTCCTGTTACTATTATTACTGAAATTACTTTATAATTCTTTTTTATGAGTTTAGTTACTTCTAATCCTGATAATCCTGGCATTTGCCAATCTAACAAAACTAAATCGGGAAGTTCTGTTTGAATTTTTTCCCAAGCTTCGATACCGTCGCAACACTCCACAACTGAATAGACGCTGTTTTTGTCGTTAGACAAAATCAGCGACATCACCTTTCTACTCATTTGGTCGTCGTCTGCTATTAATATCTTGTATGCCACGCTATTAGATTGAAATTTGTGTTTATTTTTTTATGAATGTAAATTTTAAATATCTTAAAAATTCAAATATAATGCTTTATTATCAATTTTAATAATAAAAATGAACTTTTTTTGTTTTTTTTAAAAAAAAATATTATAAAAATTATTAACATTTATTTAACAAATGCTAATTAAATACAATTGTTAATATTTATTTAATATAACGATTTCCTCTTTAATTATGTTGACTTTTTTATTTAATAAAAAATAGTTTTGCTTTATTTTAAAATTCTTTGTAATTTGGCTTAAAATTAATTCATTAAAAAATGAACGATAAATATATCAAATTAATTGCTGATAAATTAGGTATCAGAGAAATACAAGTTAAAAATACTGCATTCCTTTTTAGTCAAGGTGCTACTGTTCCATTTATTAGCCGATATAGAAAAGAAGCTACTGGTACTTTAAACGAAGTTCAAGTGGCTCAAATCAAAGACGAACTAAAAAAATATGAAGATCTTGACAAACGTAGAGATAGTATTATTGAATCTATTGAAAGTCAAGGTAAAATGACTTCTGAACTAAAACAAAAACTTGAAGATGCGCTCGACATCACAACTCTTGAAGATCTTTATTTACCATATAAACAAAAAAAGAAAACTCGTGCTTCTATGGCGCGTGAAAAAGGGTTGGAACCTCTTGCTAATCTTATACTTCTTCAACAAAATGGCGACATTGAATTATGTGCCGAAAAATATCTTAATGATAATGTTGAAACTGTTGAAGATGCTCTTCAAGGAGCTCGCGATATTATTGCGGAACATATCAACGAAAATGTTGACGCTAGAAACAAAATGAGGAATTTGTTTAATCGTGAAGCTATAATTTACAGCAAGTTGGTTGCTGGTAAAGAAACTGAAGGGCAAAAATATAAAGACTATTTTGATTATTCTGAAAAATTGTCAAGAATTGCTGGACATAGACTTATGGCTTTGATGCGTGGCGAAAACGAAGGTTTTTTAAAAATTACTATTCAACCTGCTGAAGAAAATGCTCTTAATATTCTTAATCGTCAATTTGTTCGTGGGCGTGGTGAAGCTTCTAAACAAGTGGAAATCGCTACTGAAGATTGTTACAAACGATTATTACGACCTAGTATCGAAACTGAATTTAGCCATATTGCCAAAGACAAAGCCGACGAAGAAGCTATTAATGTTTTCACTGAAAATCTTCGTAATTTATTATTAGCTAGTCCATTAGGCAAAAAACGCATTCTTGCTCTTGACCCTGGTTTTAGAACTGGTTGCAAACTTGTTTGTCTTGACGAACAAGGAAATCTTCTTCATAATGAAGCTATTTATCCTCACTCTGGAAACAAAGAAGCTTTTGAAGCTATGAAAAAAGTTACTGTTCTATCAGAACAATACAAAATTGATTGTATTGCTATTGGAAACGGTACTGCAAGTCGCGAAACTGAACGTTTTATCAAAAAAATTAGATTTAATCGCGATATTAATGTCTACATTGTTTCAGAAAGTGGTGCTTCTATTTATTCTGCTTCTGAAGTGGCTCGTGAAGAATTTCCAAACTATGATTTAACTGTTAGAGGTGCTGTTTCAATTGGTAGACGATTACTTGATCCGCTTGCCGAATTAGTTAAAATTGATCCGAAATCAATTGGCGTTGGTCAATATCAACACGACGTTAACCAAACAAAACTTAAAGAAAGTCTTGATAATGTGGTTGTTAGTTGTGTCAATCAAGTAGGTGTAAATGTTAATACAGCGTCAAAACATTTGTTAATGTATGTTTCTGGACTTGGTCCTACTTTAGCCCAAAACATTGTTGATTATCGTAAAGAAAATGGACCTTTCAACACTAGAGCAGAACTAAAAAAAGTACCTCGTATGGGCGACAAAGCATACGAACAATGTGCAGGATTTTTAAGAATTGACGGTGCAAAAAATCCTCTTGATAATAGTGCTGTTCATCCTGAAAAATACTATATTGTTAACAAAATGGCAAAAGATTTAGGTTGTGAAGTGATTGATTTAGTAAAAAATGCTGACACTCGCAAAAAAATAGACATTGCAAAATATGTTGACGAAAAAACAGGAATTCCAACCTTAACCGACATTATGCAAGAACTTGAAAAACCAGGTCGTGATCCTCGTGGAATTTTTAAAGCTCCTGAATTTGAACAAAATGTTGAAACTATAAAAGACCTTAAAGTTGGTATGGAACTAAATGGAATTGTTACTAATGTTACAAATTTTGGTGCTTTTGTTGATTTAGGAATTCATATTAATGGTTTAATACACGTTTCACAAATGGGCGATGGCAAACAAAGAGTTACAAATCCTGCAACTATTTTAAAAATTCATCAACCTGTAAAAGTAAGAATTACTGATGTTGATATAGATAGAGAACGTATCAGCCTTTCAATGAAAGGTGTTAAACAAGAGTTTTAATAAAATGAAAGTTTTATACGAAGATAATCACGTAATTATAGTTTCTAAAACAACAAGCGAAATAGTTCAAGGCGACAAAACAGGTGATAAAACTTTGATTGACAGTGTTAAAGAATATATCAAAGAAAAATATAACAAACCTGGTGAAGTATTTTTAGGTTTAACACATCGTTTAGATCGTCCTACAAGTGGGATTGTTATTTTTGCTCGTACAAGTAAAGCATTATCAAGAATGAATGAACTTTTTAGAAAAGGAGATGTTCATAAAACTTATTGGGCAATAACTTCTAATATTCCCAAAAATCAAGAAGGTGAACTTGTTAATTTTCTTGTAAAAAACGAAAAACAAAACAAAAGTTACGTTGTTTCTGAACAAAATAAAGACGCTAAAAAAGCTATTTTAAACTACAAAATAATATCTCACAGCGAAAGATATTATTTATGGGAAATAAATTTGTTAACCGGACGACATCACCAAATTAGATGTCAACT
Organism: Bacteroidales bacterium; assembly: GCA_024413595.1. GTDB lineage: Bacteria > Bacteroidota > Bacteroidia > Bacteroidales > UBA3824 > UBA3824. The sequence continues at coordinate 2,765 of JAKSUC010000056.1, read as the reverse complement.
TGCCAAAATAGATTGTCCAATAAAAGGAGATTTAAAATACGGATTTCCAAGAAGCAATCCTGATGGAGGAATTTCGCTTCATGCTCGTAGCGTTTCTTTTATTCATCCAGTAAGCAAAAAAGAAATCAATGTTGTTGCGCCTGTGCCTGACGACAATTTATGGAAAGCTATCGAAAAGAATATACAATAGAAAAAAAGGAGAAAATTTACTTTTTCTCCTTTTTAAATTTTAATACGCCAAACCTTCTATCGTATACACAATAGGTTTTTCGTTAGAATTGGTTTTTACGTAAACTTCGCGCATAAATTCTTCTGGTTTATCGGTTTTAAAAGCGATAGAAATAATTGCAGAATCAGATTTTTTAATTACTGATTTGTCTATTTTTGCAGTTGTACATTCACATGATGTAAAAATTGAATCAATTTTTAATTCTGATAAAGAATCGTTTCGTAAAACAAATTGAGTTTTCATTGTGTCCAAATAAGAAAATCGTCCAAATGAAAAACTATTTTCTTTTTGAGTTTCTGCAATTTTTATGTTTGTTGTGTCTATTGCTAACCGTTCGCAAATTGTTCGTATATACAATTCTTTGATTTTGGGATTTTGAACTGGATTGCCAATTAAGATTACACGATTGTTTTCGTCTAATAGAAAACAATGGAATCGTTCATCTGATGGAAAATGATTTAATTTGTTGAGTGAATCTTTGAGGTCGAATATAACAGGATATTCAAATTTATCTTTACCAATTAAAACTTTTGCATCAGATAATGTTTTAGGATGAACATAAAATAGAAATGAAATATTAGTAGAATCTAAATTGTATAAAAATGAAATTAAATTTCTCCATAAAGGAAGTTGTGATTTACAAGAAATACAACCTAACGTATCAATATAATTAACAATTTTTAGTTTTTTATTATAATCTATACAAATAGAATCATTTGAATAAGATTTTCCTATAAAGGAAGAAGGAAAAATTATTTTTTTATTATTAAATAACAAATAATTATCTTTAATGTCAGTATTTTTACATCCAAAAAATAATAATAAAAATATAACAAAATAATAGAGTTTCATACTAATCAATAATTCCATTCATATCATATTCAACTAAAAGAGTTTTTTCTCCTTCAGAAATACCATAAAATACATTACGCGATTTATCGTAATTTACATAAATAAGAGGATAATCTAAATTTAAAATCATATATGGATCACCATTCCATGTATATAATAAAAGTTTATTACAATTAAAATCTAAATCTTCATATTTATTACCACAATATAAAAAGACAGCATAATTATCAGTTCCAACACTTGAATTAGATATAATTCTACTTTTTTTATTACAAAGTATTCTACCATTATTATTAGTATATTCAGCAGAATAATATTCAAATGATTTATCACAAATTAGAGAATCTCCATTTATTCTACCAAAACCAAATGAAGGAAAATAACTTACACTCCAAGCAAATTTATCTTTTGTAGGAGAAATTGCTAATTGAGTATTCATATACATACAGCATTTTGTAAAAAAATTTTCATTCTGCAAATTTTCATCAAAAGGAAAATACAATTTACTATAAATATTATCATTTGTATCTACTAATGATAAAAATGAAGAATCAGTAAAACTACATACATTAATGTATCTATTTTTATTTAGTCCACGAGATGTCATACTAATTTTACTTGAATTAGATACTTCTGAAAATAGTAATGAATCTTGATAATCAACTTTTAATAAGCGATGATGATTAGAATCCTTGACATATAATGTATCGTCAATAACTTCAATACCAAAAATACCAACTACCTCATTAGGTCCATTTCCTATTCTCAACCCTTTACTATAATTTTTTAAATCAAATGACAAAAATGTTAAAACACTATCTATGTTTTTATCATCTTCAAATACATAATAATCATTATAAATATAAACAAACCATGGTTTTAATATATTATATCTTTCTAAATCTACTACTTTGTTAGCAGTTATATTTTTAGATTGAGTAAAATGTGATATAATATCTTTAGGTAGTTTTGAATCAGAACAACTTACTAATAAAATTAATATTAACCAATAATAAATACGTTTCATTTTTGTATAAAATTGAAAAATTTGAGAATAAATAAAAATCTATTCTCAAATTTATTTTACTAATGATAAACAACACCTTTCATCAAATAATCATCATCTGGATAACAAATATAAGGATTTACAAGAAAACATGGAGATTGTACTGTTATTTCATAACCTCTTTGAGCTAAAGCCTCTACATTTTCTAATTGCAAATCACTCAATTGTACATTATTATTTTGATTAGCTTGAAACACACCCCAAGCACCTGCCACTGCAATAGCAACTAAAAAAAATTTCTTCATTTGTATTAAAATTTTGCTTTTTCTCAGACATTTTTATTATTTTATATCTAAGAAAAAAAAATTAAAAGATTTAATAAATTAAAATAGATACACTTAATATAAATAAGTGTCGTTATCGCACACTAATTCCTTGAATTATGTTGACAACTTTTTGGAAAGTTAATTCGTTTAAGTTTTCATAGCTTTTATTTTTAAAGTTAAAGAATAAGGGGAAGGTGAGAAAAGTTTTAGCGGACGTAATCAAACCACCCCTTTTTATTTTTATGTAATCATTATTGCTTAATAATTACGAAACAAATATAAAACACATCTTCTTCTTTTTCAAATATTTTTATATAATATTTATCTATTTTTTTGTAATTATTTATTACTC
>JAKSUC010000055.1 GCA_024413595.1 Bacteroidales bacterium | reverse complement strand
TAGAGCAAAGGACTGAAAATCCTTGTGTCCCTGGTTCGATTCCCGGTGGTACCACTAAATTAAATGTCTGAAAAGATTTGTTGGTAAAAGTCAGACATAAAAGATAAGATATGGTTTGGTACCATAGCTCAGTCGGTAGAGCAAAGGACTGAAAATCCTTGTGTCCCTGGTTCGATTCCCGGTGGTACCACCTTTAAAAGCTCAAAACAAAAGTTTTGAGCTTTTTTATTTACTCTACTACCGCTTCAATACTTCCCAGCAAAAGAGTTTCCTTACGGTATTTTGGTACCTCTGCATTTAATGCCTGATACAGTAAATTAAAGATTTCGTCATCCGAAAGTTCCATACATCCGTTTAGTTTGCTTAAATCGTCATCACCATATTTAGCCCTCATTATCGCTGCCAGGTCAGGAAAACCATCATCTTCCTCCGGATAAGTTGTGGGAATATACCAGTTCCGTAAACCTTACTCATTAAAACAGTAAAAATCAAAATAAATTCTTCCCGTAAACTTTCTTCCACCATCAGATGGAACAATCGGCTTTCGCGAATAAAAACTCTTTTCATCCGTCACACCAGCCCACTCGTTCGAAAACTTACGCGCAGTACGGTAAACGGAACTCCCGCTTTTTCGTAAATTTCCTCGGCATGCTTCTCATCATATTGGGGTGTGCGGTGTGTCCTTCCGAATTCTACCGCTTGATGTATGCGTTCTTGTATTGTTCCTATCAGTTGCATGATGTTATCCTTTTTTAGTATTCTTCATCTGGGTCAATTTCTCGAACTGCATCAAGAGTTAAATTGTTGGTATCTATCTCCCAAGCTATAAATTCCGCAAGACTGTCAAATTCATGACTTTCACGTTCATAATCATGGGAGATAACAAGCCCCCCATCTTTATTGATCCACACAACAGCTGGATAATAATGGCCTATTTCGCCAATCATATAGCTTATATTTTTGGGCTGATAGATATCAAGATTCTCCTTTATCTCCTCCTCAGTTTGGTCTGTTCTGCAAAACAATTTGAATGTAAAATCAAAAGGATCGATATCTATTGTGCCGTCACTATTTTCAAATGCATCACACATTTTAGTATCAATAAAAATCCCTCCATAATCCTCGTAGAATTTACGCGCAGACTCAATCAACGGGACGCCGGCTTCAGAATGTATTTTCTCAAGCCATTTTATATCAAGTTTGTGCTTGTTGTGTTTCTTTGCAAAATCGAGTGCCTGAACTACTCGCTCGTATGTAGTGCCGTTAAGCATTAATGTATCCATAATATAATCAAATATTTATATTTTTTTTAATCTTTAATAAAACAACAATTTTAATAATTTCTGAAGTCTGGATTCAGCAACCACAAAAACATAATTTGGGTCCTCATCATCTAACTCATTGCAAAGAAAGAACTCAAAGGTATCATTTTATTTATAAAACAAGAATTTACAACTTCCATACATTCTTTATGATTTCTCTATCAGTACCCTGATATAAACCCATTCCACTATACACATTTGTAAATCCACATTTTATCATAACAGCACACGAAGCATTATTCTCTGCCAAGCAAATTCCATATATTTCTGTCAGATTAGCAGCCTTTGCAATTACTGGAAGAAATGCCCTTAACGCTTCAGTTGCATAACCATTTCCTGTGCATCTTTTTGCAATATGATATCCTATTTCCCATTTTCCATCTTCAATAGGAACGAGTTGAACATATCCTACATTATCATTATTTTCTTTAACAATAATCGGATATACAAGCGGTCCTTCAAAAGAACCATATTGTGATATAAGGAACTCCAAGGTTTCCTCTACTTCTTCTACAGTTTCCCAAACCTCATCAGGAACAAATCTTTTATTATCTTCATCCACTGAATTTTTCTGAACAGTCTGAGCCATGTCCATTGTAAATTCAGTTATGATTAGCCTTTCCGTTTCAATTAGCATCTATATTCCTCCAACAGCAAATTTGAATTTTTTATTATCTTTACAAACTGGGATTTGTCTGTTTAATCAGAATTCTCATTCACAAAAATACTCTCTGCATTCATCAAGTAATTTTTTTAATTTATCCTTGCTTATAAATCCGAACTTAACATCCTGTTCAAGGACTGCTTTTAAGTCATCAATATTTTCAAGCAAATAAGAACAGTGGTCAGGTCCAATGCCGTGAGCATTTAACCAATAAGAATGGTAGATTACTCTGTCATCCTCCAGTTTGTATAAGCCTGCATCGCGACAATATTCTGCACTAATATATATTTGTTTAATTGGCTTTTCAAATAAATCTGGTCGCCATTCTATTTGATTTATTTGTTTAGGTTTCATAATTACTCCGTTATTATTAGATTTTATATTAAACTGAACTTAGTCTTACTCAGCCACCGCTTCAATATTTCCCGGCATAAGAGTTTCATTTTTCCTTGACAGCATCAAGGCTATGAAACTGTAACTCCCACGAAATAAACTCCGCAAAATCAGCAAACTTATGTATTACACCGTCCTCATAATCATGTATAACAAACATCTTGCCTTTTGCGTTCATCCATACCTCGGCAGGATAATAATAACCTATTTCACCGATATAGTATGTATCGGTGTTTTCTGTCAAAGCAGCAAATTCTTCATCTATCCGTTTCTCTGTCGTATCTTCATCCTCATATTCGTCCGCAGACCAGCAAGACGCATAAAACGAAGTAAATAATGAGTTATTTATACTTTTCATCTGATAATCTGAGTTGCAGACAAAGGCAAAGGTAAAGTCAAGAGCACTGGTATATGTAGTACCATCTTCTCTATGCGATTGCGTACACAGTTCGCAATCATCGAATACACCACCGTATTCTTCATAAAACTTCCGTACTGTCTCTATGAGCGGAACACCTGCTTTTGCATAAGCTGCCTCTACCTTACTCATATCCGGCTTATGTTTGTTATGTTTCTTTGCGAATTCAAGAGCCTGTGTAACACGCTCGTATGAGGTTCCTGTTAATTGCAAAATTTCCATACTTATTCCTTTTAAAAATATTTTTATCTTATCACTGCCTGAATTTTCCCAGGCAAATACATCCGATGGAATTTTTCACTGCTCCACATCAGTTCGTGGATGCTTACTTCGTGATACAGTTTATCAAAGATTTCTGCATCTGAGCATCCATCACATCCAGCCATTTTACTCAAGTCAAACGGAACACGTCCCCAATTATCATCAAGTAGAGTGCAATGCTCAAATCCGCCATGATATCTGGCAAAATCTATGGCCGCATGCAAACGTTCTTCCAGCGTTCCCTTAAGTTTCAGGGTTTCTGTAACCACTTCCGCACTCGCAAGATGATTTATTTGAGAGCAAATAAAATCCTCCAGGTTGTCGTAATACTTTTCAGTTCCGTCATCAGGCATAATTGCAATCAATCTCCCGTCGGGACATACCCATATCAGCGATGGATAGTAGTAGCCGCCATAAGCCACTAGCACCGTATCCTCACCATATTTTTCCCTAATAATCCCTACATAATCAGGGTAGATATCATCTGCTTGTGGCACACACCACTGAGTTAGCAGTTCTTCGGTGATACAGTAGAAATCGAAATTAATAGCGGCAAGAAAACGCCTTCCATCATCACAGGAAATAGTTGGTCCGTCTGGATAAATCCACACATTATCCAATACGCCAGCATATTCCCTCCAGAAATTTCGCGCAGCATCAGTAAACTTTACACCTAACTTCTGATAATATTCTTCTACATGCTTTTCGTATTCAGCATCGTAATTGATTGAGCGATATGCTTTGCCAAACTCAATCAAAGCGTACACGCGCTCTTGTATTGTTCCTGTTAGTTGCATAGTGTTTCTGATTTTTATGTTGCAATATTCAATCGTTCTGAATTTTAAGGTTGTTGAGATTTATAATTCCCTGCAAATATTGGTACGGCTCAAAGAACAACTTGTTGCTGTATTCACTTTTGCACAGTGGCATCTTGACAGGCTTTGCCTTCATCAGCCTATTGTAGAAGTCCAAATCCTCAGGGAAAATATGCACCTGTTTTCCAGTAATAAAATTATGCTCTTTTTGCCAGATTGCCAAATCCTGACAGAAATTTGATGAGTCTGGCAACAGGATTTTGTCTCTCATTTCGCCGCCGTATGCCCAACAGGCAAGATTGTAAAGCCCGTGCGCATCGATGCAGAATTTCTTGTCGATAGCCGTAATTCCATACCACTTGGCGCATTTGCCTGCATAGCAAAGATTTTGGATTGACCAATTAAATGACTCGTAATCGTGATTTAAAATCGCAAGCATGCACTCAATATACGATTGGTCGTGCAAGGAATTGTTAACTTTCAAGCGTTTTTCGGCAATGCGTTTGGCTTCATCTTTTAGTTCCTGACTATCACTCATCAAAGACATAAGCATATAAGCAACGCAGCTGCTTGCTGGATCACTGTTTTTTGATATTCCGTGTTCCTCTGGCAAAAGATATTTTATTCTGTCAAACATATTTGCTGCCAGCAGATTTGGTGTAAAGTTAAATGCAAAAAATCCGTGGTCGCAGCCTGCGCTCAAGATACCGCCCATCTGCATTGCGTGAGCAGTCTCGAATAATACATCGTTGAGATATTCCATATCACGACTTTTAAAAGCCTGATAGTATTTCACATACGCATTGCGCGCCTTTGCAAGCCAAAGCAATGAGACTTCGATTTCCCTGCTTGCTTTGATTAAATCAGGCATGTAATCTTTGAAATATCCTTGCAGACGCGCTATTTCATCGTCGAATGAGAGTTTATATGTTTCTGGATCCTGACTATGCAGTTTCTCGTAATCTCTTATGATTGATTTATAGTCTTTGTTTTCCATGTGCTCCTTTATGTGAATGATATTTTATCAGTTAATAAGTAAGATTTCCCAACGGAATAGGACTACTGTTAAAACTTACCCATTTAACTGCCAATGCCATTAATACTTCTGTATCATTTTCGCAACAACATCCATTGCTGTCACTAATACAGGTTATAGCATTACTTGCTTTTTCAATATCTGCATTGTTCATAAAAATACAATTCCTCATCGTATGCTATAACAGCAACCCTCAGATAATCTTTATAATGGTCTTTAATCATTGAAACTAATTGTTCTGCTGTAAAATCGTGAGTTTGTTTGTATTCAATGCTCATAATATATTCTAAATTCGTTTATTTACATATATATTATATCACAAAAAATGGAATTTTCTATTGTTTCTTCTTTACAATGTGTCCTACAACAAATACAACAATTCATAGTATATCAAAATAATACTTCTGATAACATTCTAATGTGTGAGGCATTTTGAGCCTCACACATTGTATAAGTTTTTTTATGCTTCCTCTTTGATTTTGAAGCTCATTACCCACTTCATATCATCTGATTCGCCATCAAAATCGCCACCGAAATCCACAACATCTTCGCCATCATCCCAGTTGCTTTCTTCCTTACGAACCAATTCAACCGCATAAATAACATCGTCATCTACCACTCTTACAAAGTAGTTTCCGGCTTCATCAACAGCAGCTTCCCACTCATCGTACGTAATTACTGGCTCTAATGCTTCAAATTCTTCGTTTGTCATATTAACCTCCTTAATAATTTTATTTATGTTTATAATATATATTCTTCTATGGATACACAATATAATTTAACAATTGTACGTAATTATAATTACCATGCAATAAATTTTATACAAATCACTAATAAACTATTAAATTATAATTTCTAATTCATTTGTATACTGACTATAAAATAAAGAAATAAAAACTACAAAAAAAGCCAATTAACCAATAAAAGAGCAATCTTGCTCTGAATTGAAATATTTTTTTGTTTTATAGCGGAAACAATCTTCAGTAAATGAACTGTCATCATAGCGAAACAGATCATATTCAAAACCGCCTTTATTTTTCATTTGAATAAAAACGCCATTCTCCAAATTATAGTTTTCACTCGAATTCACAGGCAAAACACGATTGCCAATAACAATATTATCATCATACAAAAGGACTTACTCTTAAACGAACTACTCCTTTTCTATTCTCTATTAGCCTCATACTGTATCATACTCTTTACTTTGACGCTTTAATAGCAAGACCATATAATAAATTCCTATGGTTGCCCTTGTAGTTCTTAAAGACAAGCTTGCCGCCATCATCTCTATCATTTATATATAGTCGCACCTCAGTTTCATTTAGTGAATACGCTTTATCTCCAAGCTTTAATTCAAACTTAAATGCACTTTGTCCTGCTCCAACCGTAATTATAAATTCTCCGATTTCTGATGAATTAGCCCCAGTAAAAGCTTCCTCAAAGCACCTAAGTATTTCTTCTTCACTAAAATATACAAAGGCAGAATACCGTCCATCTGCATTCTCAAATCTTAGGAACACATCCTTTATTCTCGCCGGATGTATATTTGCTTTCCACTCGCCATCTGACAAAACCTTTTCTCCGTTGAAGAAGCTACAGATGGTTTTTGTGATATTGAACTTATTATCTTCTGAAGCAAATGAAACCTTGTAATCATAACGCTTCAAATAATTATCTATCGTATCAAGAGATGGTGTAAACTCATTTCTATACTTTTTAACATCAATTCTTTTCTCCTGAAGATAATCCGAAATTACTTGATTGTATTCATCTGTCACCTTTCCCAGTAGTGGATACTCAATCAAAATGTTATGTATCTTTTGAAATGCGTTGTGGTACATCAATACCCTGCCTCTTGGCATGATGCAAAACTCTACATCATCAAGATGAAATCTTTCTTTATCATCAAAATAATGCTCTAATTCCTTTGGTAAATTTTCTTGTATCTTATAAGTATTTCCATCAGAAGTATCATACCAGGCTAAAGTTATGGCTTGTGGCATAAACTCTTCTCTGTAATCTAAATCTGCATTTTTCACGCTTTCCAAACAGCCGTAGCCAAATCTCTTGAAATGAAAATCAACGCATCTTTCCGGAAATTCAAAATGTCCCTCTAGCAACAAACAGTGGAGTTTGCCATATGTTTTTGCAGCGATATCATTACACAGATATGCGTCCCAAAACTCTAAATCTTGTGGACTGGCATCAAGTTCCTTTGCCTTCCATAGATCATTGTTTTCCAGCATACTCTCTCTAAATAAAGTCTTTCTAAAATCATCTTCTGTCATGTGAGCTTCTCTGGCAGTTCTATAGAATGAACCTCCGGATATAAACGATTTACTGTTTTCTGCTATGTTATATAGACCAATTAGTGTTGCTACGGTCAATACAGTATAAAGCCCTAACGACCATCCATTTGGTGTTAAAAACTTTATAAGAAGGAATGACACTACGCCCAAAACAAGTGTCACTGTTATATTAATAACCGGGCGAAATGCACGTGCCATACCATTTCCTGCTGCATCGCCATTTGGATGAAATGGTGCAAATACAAACCAGTAGTAGTCAAATAACATGACTGCTATCATGGTCAAAAGCGATGATTTCTCAGCTGTTAAATAAATCGCAGTCAGCTGTATTCCTAGTGTCATCACCATAAACCCATTCATAAAAGCATTTTTCACTTTTGATGTAGGCTCATACATTTCCTTTATCGCAATCGCTATACAGCTAAGCACGATACAAGCTATCCATGATACTATCAATGCAATCATCGCTCTCCTCGATTAGAAAAATTTTTTCATCAACATAGACTGCCTGTTTTAGAAATTATGCCAATCTGTGAAGCACAGCTCTTCATCTAGTTCATCATAAGCTCCGCACAGAATCGCTTTACCAAATTTATCTGAGCATTGAAAACATAGTCCATCTTCTGTTAGTTCGATTGACTCCGGAACAACTCCTGCTATAAATTCATCAAAATTGAACATTGGGAAAAGGGCTCTTAGTTCCGCTTCTATATCTCCTTTATCTACACTTCCATCATTTGGAGCATCGAGATATGCAGAAAGTTTTGTTAGGCCATCATGCGTAGCACTATATACGCTTTCAATATCTTCATAAGGATTCTTATCTTCTATATACAGCTCTGGAATCTTCCAGAATTCCATTCCACTTGCTGCCATATCAAGAAAAACTTCCAGTAAAAAAGTATCATTAATAAGCTTGATATTTTCCGATATTTTATCAATATACTTATTAAAATGCTCATTTAAGAATTTTACTACCTGTCTATCGCTGCAATCCTCTGGAAGATTGTCACATACTATATCCCAATCTATGGCATCATCTATATCATCATCCATTTCAATCTGAGAATCTTTATAAGTTCCCATATATCCTAAATCGATTTTTCCGCTGATTTCAAATTCATCATCCACTAATTTAATTGTAATCCATTTGTTTTTCTTATTAGCCATACTAAAACTCCTCATATATTAATAATTTTTATTATTATTCCTCGTCGTATTCTTCGTATTCTTCCTCATCGCAACGTGTAATGCTTAAATCCGCAGAAACAAAAAGGGTGTTACCATGAACCTGAAAAGGCTCGTCTAATTGGTTGCATGCATCACAAAGAGGTACGATATAACCTTCCGGATAGTTTTCATTTACAATATGACCACCTAGGGTTGCTTGATTTTTACATCCATTATAAGAGCAAGGCTGTGAGTCAATGGGTAATCCCGCAAACATTTCCCAATGCCGTCCACAAGAACCGCATGCACAGAAGTCATTGCCTGTTTTCTTTTTGCTTTTCCATGTTTCTAAATACAAATCCATCATAATTCAGTCTCCTTTCATAAAACTACACCGTATGTTAAAAATAATATGTAATGCTGAATCGTTTGATTCAACTATTTAATCTTTAATTCATCTAGTATTTTTTCCAAGTAATATACCTATATTCTTTGTTATCATATCTATAATTTGATGTTATTGCATAATATATTATGTTGTTAGAATTATGCTACATATCAAACAACTCTTGTTTTCTTTAACAATCTAGACCGCTTCTTGCTTTGAAATCCAGCCTATTTTCACATCCTCTGCATGGAACTTCTCTAAATCTTTCAAGGTTATTACCTTTTCCAACCTATGGTCGGAACCGATTCCATGATTCATAAGCCAATACAAATAGATAAACAGAACTACATTCTTGTCGCTTCCACGCAAAAATTACTTACATATAACTTTAATCGTGCCTATTTTTTGCTTCATCTCAATCGTCTAAATACTCAAAATATTATGATTATTTAAGGTCAAAATTAAAAAAAATATAAAATATCAAAAATAACACGTCATTTTAATTTATTATAATAGAAAATAATATACAAATATTCCGTGTTCCTCTGGCAAAAGATATTTTATTCTGTCAAACATATTTGCTGCCAGCAGATTTGGTGTAAAGTTAAATGCAAAAAATCCGTGGTCGCAGCCTGCGCTCAAGATACCGCCCATCTGCATTGCGTGAGCAGTCTCGAATAATACATCGTTGAGATATTCCATATCACGACTTTTAAAAGCCTGATAGTATTTCACATACGCATTGCGCGCCTTTGCAAGCCAAAGCAATGAGACTTCGATTTCCCTGCTTGCTTTGATTAAATCAGGCATGTAATCTTTGAAATATCCTTGCAGACGCGCTATTTCATCGTCGAATGAGAGTTTATATGTTTCTGGATCCTGACTATGCAGTTTCTCGTAATCTCTTATGATTGATTTATAGTCTTTGTTTTCCATGTGCTCCTTTATGTGAATGATATTTTATCAGTTAATAAGTAAGATTTCCCAACGGAATAGGACTACTGTTAAAACTTACCCATTTAACTGCCAATGCCATTAATACTTCTGTATCGTTTTCACAACTACATCCATTGCTGTCACTAATATTGGTTATAGCATTACTTGCTTTTTCAATATCTGCATTTTCCAGAGGCTTCCCCATATTCAGATACCTGAAAATCCAATACAGCATTTTGCGGTATTCAATGTTCCAGTTGCAGCCTCCATTTCTGCAAACTTCGTCAGCCACATTCCCTGAAATCCTGATAACCTCGCCTTGAACAGTAGCGCATTTCCCATACGAAGGAACCAGATATTCCCAAAGAACTTCATGAAGTTTGCCGACAGGAAGCGAAGTGTCAACAATTATCGGTGACACGCCGTCGTGCTTTACAATCGGCTTTGATGGCTCAACATCGAATAGTTTGTAAAATTTGTCCATCTGGGCTTTTCTTTCTATATATTCCTCATCAGTCCAGCAAGCTTTTCTGAACTCGAACAATTTGCCCAAGTCTCTTACACACTTTTGCGCCTTGCTCCAATCCTCAGCAGGAATTTTATCCTTGCCGCCCATTGCATTAATAAGCAGTTCCGCCACATCTGCTTTTCCCTCATCTCTGGGTTCCATGTGCGAAATCATGAAGACAAGCGGAATATCATCGTCAAACATTTCCCAAGTGCGGTGATACGGATCGGCACCGTACTCAAGCAGAAGTTTCACCACATCCACATTACCCATACCGGCAGCCTCAAATAGAGCTGTCTTGCCTTCAAAATAAGCCGCATTTACATCCGCACCGTTGTCAATCAGCAGTTTGCAAATATCTAAATTCGGATTGCGATATCCGGCATGATAAAACAGCGGCGTTCCGTAAGTATTTGCAGCATTAACATTTGCGCCTCGTTCTATTAGCCACTTTGCCAACTCAATCGGAATACGCTTATGCAATGCAGTTAGTTTGTAAAAGCTGCGATCTATCGCGTCGAGCTCGCATTTAATGAGAAACTCTTTGCATTTTTCAATATCCTGCTCAGAATATGAAGTCTCTATTGTTTTGATAAACTCATTAAATTCTTTCGGTAATGTTTTTCTGAGTTTTGCCATATCAAAATATTATATATTAAGATAAATAATTTAATTTCTTTGCACATTATTAACATCATCAGCGTATTTCGAATAGTCTGCTACCAACGCATCCACAAAATCACGAAGATATGTTTGGTCAAAATCGGTTTCAAATGTCAACTGCTGCGTATTTCTTTGATTATTATAGATAATTTCTCCTTTTACTGTAATATGTCCAATTTCATTTGTTGTAAATTTAATGTAACTATCTGTTTGATATAAGTCTTGAATTTTAGCAGAACCGCTGAGATTTTTGTACATATCCTTGATCTGAAGAATAAAGTCTGCTACGAGAAAATCCTCTGTGTCAAAAACAGTATGACCTGAAAAATCATCACAATAAACTTTTACAAGAATAGAGTCAAAAATTGGAGTAATTTCAAGACAGAAATTTTCAGTTTTTAATTTGTACATATATCATAATTAATATTATGTAGCAAATATATACAATGAAAATTAGATATTAAAATGTTTTGATAAACTCATTAAATTCTTTCTGTAATGTCTTTCGGAGTTTCGCCATATCGTATTGTTTTATACTTTGTAATGTAGCTCTAAAAATATTGATAAATCTTGACAAAATTTTAAAATTATTAAAATATGATAAAAAACCAATAAAATAAACATAAATATTTTATATTATTTAATAATTACGTCAAGTTTTATACAACAAATATGTTTATCTTTGTATTTAATTGGTTTGAAAAAAATATATGGATATGATTAAAAAAATTGCGGTATTAGCAACTTTAATATTTTTATCAATAAATACAATAGCACAAACTAAAGTTAGAGGAACTATTACAGACTCAGAAACAGGCGAACCTTTAGCTTTTGCTAATATTGTTTTTGTAGGTACAACTGTTGGAACTATCTCTGATCCAGATGGAAATTACTTTATTCAAGGTAATGTTAATAGCGATACTATTGCATTTTCGATGATTGGCTACGAAACTATTTATTTACCTATCAACAAAAATAGTTTTCAAGAAATTAATATAAAACTTGAAACTTCAACGGCTTTGCTCGATGAAATAGTAATTCACCCTGGTGAAAATCCTGCTTGGAGAATAATGCGTAATGTAGAAGCCAACAGAAAAAATAACAATCCTGACCGTTTTGATGGTTATCAATATGAATGTTACAACAAAATGGAAATCGACCTTAATAATGTAAAAAAAGATTGGGGCGAAAAAGGTATTATGAAAAACTTTGACTTTGTTTTTAATTATGCGGACACTTCTGCTGAAACTGGTAAAGTTTTTCTTCCTGTTTTTATTACTGAAACTTTATCTGATATTTATCACAAATCTAATCCGCAAAAGAAAAAAGAAGTTATTAAAGCTAATAGAATTTCAGGGGTTGAAGGTACTAATGTTTCACAATACACTGGACAAATGTATATTGACGTAAATATTTATAAAAATTACATTCCAGCTTTTGGTCACGACTTCATCTCCCCTATTTCGGATTATTGGAAAGCTAACTATAAATATTATCTACTTGACAGTGTGTATGAAGATGGTCATTATTTATACCATTTATCATTTAAACCTCGTCATAAACAAGAATTTGCTTTTAACGGAGAAATGTGGATCAACGACACTACTTGGGCAGTTAAATGTATCAAAGCAAAAATGGCAAATGACGTTAATATCAACTATATTAATGATATGATTATTTCTCAAGAATATACATTTGTTGACTCTGTTTGGTTTTTAAAGAAAGAAGAATTATTTATAGATTTTAATTTAACTGACAAGACTACTGGACTTTTTGGTAGAAGAACAATGTCTAGAAAAGATATTAAAATTAATCCAGAATTTGACTCTAATACTTTTTCTACAACTGCTACAGAAGAAACCATCATTGAACAAGATGCTGTTGGTAAAGATACAAGTTTTTGGAATAATGCTCGACACGAAAAACTCACCAAAAAAGAAAGTGATATTTATCAAATGGTGGATAGTATTAAAGAAGTTCCAATATTTCATACAATTACAAACACTATTGATATGTTAATTAATGGATATTGGATTGGTTCATGGTGGGAATATGGTCCTTATTTTAAAACATATAGTCATAATCCTATTGAAGGTCACAGATTTAGAGTGGGAGGAAGAACAAGCAATAAATTTTCTACTGATGTAATGCTTAATGCATACGTAGCATACGGCACAAAAGACGAAAAATTTAAATATGGTGGTGGGGTTTTATATATGTTTAACAAAAATCCTAGACGAGTTATTGATGTAGAATATAAATATGATTATGAACAACTTGGACAAAGTATTAATGCTTTTACTGAAGATAATATTATGTCTACAATTCTTGCTCGTACTCCCAATAATCATTTATTACTAGCAGAAGAATTACGTTTAAACTATGAAAATGAATATTTTCAAGGTTTTTCTAATACTTTAGAAGCTAAATATCGAAAACTTTATCCTTCTGAGATAATACCTTTTCAAAATGAGTCGAAGTTTATGGATATGTCAAATATTGAGTCGTATGAAATAACATTAAATACTCATTTTTGTTATAATGAAAAATTTATTGCTGGTGAGTTTATTCGAAAAAGTATGTCGAGCGACTATCCTGCTTTTAACGTGAATACAACTTTTGGAGTTTGGAACAATAAAGGCAATTTTGATAAATATTGGAGAATTGTTGCAAACATTGATCAAACAATTCCTATTAATCCTATAGGAAAACTAAATTATATTATTGAAGCGGGAAAAGTGATTGGTACAGTTCCTTTTCCATTGCTTAAACTTCACGAAGGTAACGAAACTTACGCTTTTGATAGTTATGCTTTTAATATGATGAATTTGTACGAATTTGCTTCTGACACATATCTAAGTGCTACAATAGAACACCATTTTAATGGATTTTTCTTAAATCGTATTCCTTTAATGCGAAAATTAAAATGGCGTGAAATTGCATACGCTAAAGGTTTAATTGGAGATATTAGTAATAAAAATAGTAGAGAAAATGCTTTACTTGATTTTCCATCTTCATTAGGAGACGTTAATAAACCATACGCAGAAGCTGGCGTAGGATTAGAAAATATTTTTAAATTTTTTAGAGTTGATGCAGTTTGGCGTTTAACTCACTTAGACGCTCCTGATATCACTAAATTTGCTTTATTATTTAAAATACAAGTTATTTTATAAAACAATGTTAGATAATATAAAATTATCTAACATTATTTATCATAATTACTTAACGTAATCAATTACACACATGTGACGATATCTGCCATGAGTTCCAACACATAATCCTACCAAATTATATTTATCACTCAATATTGTATTTCTATGTCCATAACCTTCAACACCATTATCTACTAATAATTGACGAACAATATCGTATGCAACATCATGACCATAAGAAATACATTCTGCACATGCTCCTGCTGGATAATATTTTCTTATACGATCTGAAAAACGTGTTCCATCGCTTGAACTATGACCTGTTTCTTGTGAATTTGATTGATCTGCAACATGGTCTTTTGCTGCTTTTGTAATATCTTCGTTTGGATAATACAAATGTAAACCTTTGGTTACCAATAATGTTTGATACAAAGATTGATGATATTCATCTGTTTTTTCTGTTATATCTTCCAAAAATTCATTTATAAATGCTACACCATCCATACGCGCCAAATTCATAAAATAAACTACCCAACGTGACTCTTCATCTAAATATGTTGCATCTTTAGCTGTATTTGCCATCTCTTTTTGAGCTTCGGTAAACTTACGATTTGGATCATTGGGATCATATTCTTCTTGATTTTCATTTTGATTAGGTTCTACTATTTCTTCTGTAGTATTTGAATTATCAGAATATTCTTCTTGTGAATTATCTGCTATTTCATTGTCTGAAGACGTATCGTTTGAATTATCTGTATAATTATTTAAATCATCAGCATCTGTATCGCCCCAATCGTCGTTCCATGAATAATCCTCATCAAAATCGTCATAATCATCATAATCATCATAATCGTCATAATCGTCATAATCGTCATAATCATATTCATCGTCATCATACAAATCGTCATCGTCGTCATAATAATCATTATCGTGATGATGATGATGTTCTACATAATCACCATGATGATGTTCTCCGGGACGTCCATGATGATGTTCTCCATGACGTCCATGATGTTCTCCATCTGAATGATGATGGTGTGCATGATGATATTTTTCATAAAAAGAGTCATGAAAATGTGGATTTCGTGATTGTTGTGCATTTGCATTACCATAAACAAATGACAATAAAACAATTGCAATTGTTGTGATTAAGAATTTAATTTTCATAATAATTATTTTATATTTTTAATATTTTATTTTTTATTATATAGAGTAAAAAACAATCAAAATTCCATAATTTTTTTCACCTTTTTTTAAAAAAAATTTGTTTTGTCAAATATCTTTAAATAATAAGGCTCTACAAATATTTGTAGAGCCTTATTATTTAAGTGATTTTTTTCAACTAATTAAAAACCATACTATATCTTGAATATATATCAGAAACTTTGTTATAAACAGCGTCTTGTTGATTAACCATCGCATATTGACCTAAAGCCCCTATGATAGCCAAAGAAATACTAGCTTCTCTATTTTCGTCCACACCAGAATTTTTTAAATTTTGGAAATGGGCTAAAATTTTAGAGTATTCATCTGCCATTTGCTCTGAAATTTGAACTGCTTTGTCGGTCATTCCTGCTTTATATAAAGCTTCTACAACTGGCAACATTGTTTGATCGTAAGCTACTTGACTTGATGGTAATATTTCTAAACAACGATTTAAAACATTTATAGCTTTTTCTGTTTTATTTTCTGCTATTAATTGGTCGGCTAATCGTGCAAATGTTCCTCTTACATCAATTATATTGATTTGACGACGGTTATTTTCTTCAATAGTAACCGAAGGATCTTGCATATTGCCCCATTTAAATTTGTTCATAACATTTTCATACATGATGTCACCATTAATTTCACCCATATCTCCAGCTTGTAAAGATTTGGTTTCGTAGGGCATCAATCTATATGCTAAACCTTCTAATCTAAAGAATTTGTCTAACCCTAAATAATCGTCAGTTCCTCCACTCGCAGCAAAATATATTGGACGTTTCCAATCGTTGGCTGCTATTATATCCAATACTGCAATATCATTTTTTAATAAATATGATTTTTTTATTGGAAGTGTAAGACTATTCTTTACTTTTGAAAGATTACTATCATCTAATGTTCCATTTGCTTTGCAGTTTTCGATATTAACAGGTATCGAAATGGTTTTTGTTCCTATAAAATTGATTTTTTCGCGTGATTGAAGTTCTATTTTATCTTCTTCTTTTTCTGAACCTATAAATGAAATAACAGCCTTGATTGGTGCTGGCAATGAATTTATTCTTGAAATCATATTATCAGCACGTGTTTTTAATGTTGAAATCTCTGCTGTATTATTTTCAAATACGGCATCAGAATTTTGTTTTGAAGACAAAGTTCCAATCAATTGATATAATTTTAATGGATTTAATGAACTTCTTCCCTGTTTTAACAATTCATAATCTTTTGCAAATAATTGTGGAAATTTGCTATTTGATATTGAATGGAAGAAATCATCAAACAATGGTCCATATATTGAGTCTACTATATCAGGATTAGCTTCTATTTTTTCGTTGAGATATAAATATGGTGTTTCATAAACTAAAGCAACATTTCGTTTATTTACCGCATACTTATCGGCTGATAAAATAAATGGTACTGGTTCGGAGTCATATTTTTTCTCCATACTCTGTTTTAAATACCAATCTGTTCCTGCTAAACTCAAGTTTACAATTCTAACATCTGTTCTAACTCCCTCAACTTCTTGTGCATACCAAAGTGGGAATGTATCATTGTCGCCAAAAGTAAACAATATTGCATTAGGTGCACAAGACTCAAGATAATCTATCGCGAAATCTCTACATGTATATCGGTTTGATCTATCATGGTCATCCCAATTTTGACAAGCCATTTCAATAGGTACAAACAAACATAATCCTGATATTGCTGAAGCTAATACCAAATTTTCTTTGTTTTGTAAATGTTTTCTTATAAATTCATATATTCCAATTACTCCAAGTCCACACCACATTGCAAAGGCATAAAAAGATCCTGCATAAGCATAATCTCGTTCTCGAGGTTGATATGGTGTTTGGTTTAGATATACTACTATTGCTACTCCTGTTAATATAAAGAACAAGAAAATTACAAAACAATATTTTTGATCATGATTTATTCCTGCAAATAATCCTAAAAATCCTAATAATAATGGTAAT
Source organism: Bacteroidales bacterium (assembly GCA_024413595.1). Taxonomy (GTDB): domain Bacteria; phylum Bacteroidota; class Bacteroidia; order Bacteroidales; family UBA3824; genus UBA3824. The sequence continues at coordinate 5,393 of JAKSUC010000055.1, read as the reverse complement.
AAATAATATACATTTCGTGCATGATTATTTTTCATGGTATCAGGCAATAAACTTTGATCACCTATACGTAATTCATCTAAAAAGTCTATTCCTGTTATCCAATTTCCATTAATATAACTTCCATGACTTTGAATATCATTTTGTCGTCCTGAGAAATTCCACATGAAATATCTAAAATACATGTGTCCCAGTTGATAATTAAAAAAGAATGCCAAATTATCTGCAAATGATGGACGTACATCATCTGGTGATGTTATATTTGCCCAATTTTTATATGCTGATATATGATTTGCATTTTGACTGTGCATACGTGGAAATACTCCACAATGAGCATCATCATAAATGTATTTTGGATTTGTTTTTTCTACCTCTACATATTTGCCATCTTGTGGTATATATGTATAGATTTTTTCTTGCTCTATTACATCTGCATTATAATAATTTCCATATAATAAAGGTGTATCTCCATATTGGTCGCGATTTAAATAACTCAATAGATTGAAACCATTATCTGGACAGTTTTCGTTGATTGGGGTATTAGCACATGAACGAATTACTGTCATGGCAAATGTTCCATATCCTATCATCATTACGGTTACTCCTAAGGCTATGGTATTTAATAATACTTTGCCGTTTTTGTAACTCCACCAAATTAAGAATGATAATCCTCCAAATAATAATATTAAGAATACAATCATTCCTGATAAATAGCCAAATCCTAAGACATTTACAAAGAACAAATCAAAATATGCTGCTATTTTTACTGATTGTGGTATTATTCCATATAATACAAAGGCTAATACTACAACTGAAAGAAGCAAAAACATAATTGTTCTTTTACGATTTGGTGTATATTTTTTGTGATAATATACAAAAACAATAGCTGGAATAACCAACAAATTAAGCAAATGCACTCCTATTGACAAACCCATTAAATAACAAATCAATATTATCCAACGGTTTGAATATTTTTCATCGGCACATTCTTCCCATTTTAAGATACACCAAAATACAATAGCAGTAAAGAAACTTGACATACTATATACTTCGCCTTCTACTGCTGAAAACCATGCTGTATCGCAAAAACAATATATCAATGATCCTACTAATCCACTTCCTAATATTACTACTATTTGTGGTATTGAATATTCTATTTGTTTCTCGTCTATTTTGCTATAATAGATATTATTAACCATTTTTCTTGCTATGTGAGTGATACTCCAAAACAAGAATAAAACAGTAAAAGCACTTGCCAAAGCTGCGGCAGCATTTATCATCATAGCCATTTTTGTAACATCGCCTCCTGCAAATAATGCAGCTATACGACCTATTATCATCCAAAGTGGTGCTCCCGGTGGATGTCCAACTTCTAATTTCACTGCAGTGGCAATGAACTCTCCACAATCCCAAAAACTTGCTGTGGGTTCAATGGTGAGCAGATAAGTAAAGGACGCTACTACAAAGGAAAACCATCCTATTACTTTGTTATAAAACTTAAATTGTTTCATTACTGTTAATTAATTATTTACGTTTTTTAAGTTAAAGGCGTTATTATGAATAATTCCTCTAAACAACTTTGCAAAATTATAATTTTTAATCAGAATTTGAAATCAATATCTAATAAATTAAAAAAAAATAACAATTGGCTATATTGAAAATCAATCAGTTTTAAAAAAAATGAAAAAAAATTTAAAAAAAACATCAAAAAAATTTGTTGGTATTAAAAAAGTATCTACTTTTGCACCGTTGAAAATGCAACACGCATTTGAGTTCAACTGACCTATGGTGTAATGGTAGCACAGCAGATTTTGGTTCTGTTAGTTGAGGTTCGAGTCCTCATAGGTCAACAAGCCTTCGATTTTATCGAAGGCTTTTTTTTGTTTATATTATTCCTTTTTAACAACTTCCTCTATAGTTTAAAACAAAAAATCTATTTGTTCGTTTATATTTTTGCTTAATTTATAAAACTTTAGAAACATGAAAAAAACATTTTTATTATTAGCTACAATGCTAATAAGTGGCTATTCTATTGCTCAAGATCTTGAAAGTCAAATTAAATCAATTAAACCATTAGTTATTGAAGCTCCTACTAATTTTGCTGGTAAAGAATTACCTATCAACAATGCTAAAAAAATTACATTAAAAACTATTAGCAGAACTTCAAATAATATCACCGACGATGATGAATGGATTTATAAACACGCAGAGGGTATGCCTTATCAAAAATCTTGGTATGGCGAAAATATTGCAGAAACTGATTTTGATAAATTTTTGAATGTTCCTCTTAAATTTGAAAATCTTTATCGTGGCAACTTTGAAGAGCATAACGATTATTGCATTGTAACTTACGGTGAAAACAAATTTAATCGTGAAATCGGATATGATTGTAATGTGGTAGTAATTTTTAACAAAGAACTTTCTGAAATTAAAGCTATTTTAGACTTTAGAGAAGTGGTTAAAGCCTTTATTAAATTTGTTGACCCATCAACTCCTGAAGAAGATTATTTCACTAATTTTATATGTCCAACATTTAGAGGATACACCGAAGACGGAGATATATTTTATATTAGTATGTCGCACAATACTTATTCAAGTAGTTCTAAAGGGTACAATTCATATTTATTAGCTATTGAAAAAGCTACTGGTAAAATTAAATGGATGACTAAACCTTTAACTTGCAATTCTCAATTTGTGGTTATTGACAATAGCATTGTTTGTGGATATGGTTTTTCGGGCGAAAAACATTATATGTATGTTGTAGATAAAAATACGGGTAGACGTTCGCAAACTCTTTTAGTTTTAAAAACTCCTGAATTAATAAGTATTGAAGGAAAAAATCTTTTTGTAAGAACATACAGCTACGATTATAAATTTGCTTTTTAATTATAGTTAAAGCATAAATTATATTTGTGTTTTTATCATCACCACGCCAATTTGGTAAATCTTAACTTGCTAACACCTTAGACTCATATCATTTTAGATAAAAAAAATCCCGCTGAGTTTTTGCCCAACGGGATTGAGAGTCTAACGGTTTTCATGTCTGTAAGTTTTTTTAATTAATATATCTCTAATAAAACCTGTCTCTCAAATTAATCTTAAAATTTATTGTGTTAAACATCTTGTTAATTATTACGCGTTAACTTCTTCTTGAAGTTCGCAATCTGAAAATTCTGGTTTAGAACCATTAATTTCAGTTTTATCTTTGGATTTTGTTATCATCTGGTTGGCTTTGATGATTAATCCATTTACTTCGTTAATAAAATTAACATAAGGTTCTGGATTTACACCCGCATTACCATTTACAAACATTACCAAAGTTTTATAACTGTCTACGGCATCTTTTCGAGTTTGGGCTATTGAACCTTTTATTGATGCTGCAAACTTGGTACGCTCGTTGTAAATCTTCATAAAACGTTCGTAGTCGGTCTTAGACTGTTCTACAAATGAGTTTATACAAATTTTTACTAAAGCTTCGTTTCCGAGACCTTCAATCTCTTCTGTAATCTGTATCATCTTGTTAACTCGGGTAAAATATCCTAATCGGGTATAATTACCATATTTGTTAACAATCTCTAATACTCGATTGGCAATTTTAGAGATTTCGGGATCACAACTGTTTTTTAAACCGCGACAGATATTTATGATTGAATCAACATCGATTTTCATCTTATTGATTGCATCAACTATATCCTGTGTTAGTTTTACAGTTGAGTCGATTTTCAATTGGTTATAAAAACTGTTTACTTTTACTGAATAAATATTAAAATATTCAGGTTTGCTTTCAGTATCAAACAACCTTGTTGCTTCAATAACTTGGAGTAGGAAAGTTACTACTTTTCGATTTGCTAATCGACCAAGATTTAAATAATTAATTGTATTCATTTTTTAAATATTTATTTTATAAAAAATTTTAAGTATGTCTCAATAAAATTTCTTACTTAACTGCCGGATGTTTTTCTCAAATTCTTAATGTGTTTATTTCTGTAATCCGGACTTATGTTGTTCTGATTTTTTATTTCAACGATGCAAAGATAATATATTTTTTTGAATATTCCAAATATTTTTATGATTATTTTTATGCTATTTTATATTTTCTTTTATTATCACGTCTACGATATACTGTAGATAGGTTTTTTGCATATGTTAAAATGTGTTAAATACTGAAATATTTAATTATTATAATGAAAATATGTGATTTAAATAGGCTAATTATTTATATTTTTTAGGATAGATTTATCATAGATTACCAGTATACAAATATATTTAAATTAAATTATAGTCATAGTTATAAAATTAAGTTCAATTAAAGAAATTTAAAATTTAATAGTCTTATTAATCATTATATAATTATGATTACATTTTTTATATATGTAAGAAAATTATTATTAAAAAGAATTTAGATTACAATAATAAGATAAAACAAACTAAAAATAATGGTGGCTTGAAATCAAAAATACTTATATTTTCAAGAATATAGCTTTAATCACATCTGCAAAAAGTACTTCAAAAAGTAATAAACAACCGTTCGCACCTACAAACGGTACTTTATAAAAAAACAAATAACCTTTTTCACTTGCAAATGGTACTTTATAAATAAATGAACAACCGTTTTCACCTGCAAAGAACGTTTTGTTTAGAAACAATTCTTTCGTCACACCTACAAAGAGAGTTATGTTCAGAAACATTGTATCCAAATCACCTGCAATGAGAGTTATGTTCAGAAACATTGTATCCAAATCACCTGCAAAGAGAGTTTTGTTTAGAAACATGACTTCCAAATCAATTGCAGGAGAGTTTTGTTCAGAAACATGACTTCCAAATCACCTGCAATGAGAGTTTTGTTCAAAAACATTGCCTTCAAATCACCTGCAATAAACCATTTTTTGCAAACAATTCTTCCAAATCAATTGCAATGAGAGTTATGTTCAGAAACATTGCCTTCAAATCACCTGCAATAAACCATTTTTTGCAAACAATTCTTCCAAATCAATTGCAATGAGAGTTTTGTTTAGAAACATTACTCTTTAATCGATTGCAATAAACCTGTTTTACAAAAACAATTCTTCCAAATCAATTACAGGAGAGTTTTGTTCAGAAACACTACTCTTTAATCGATAGCAATAAACCTGTTTTACAAAAACAATTCTTCCAAATCAATTGCAGGAGAGTTTTGTTCAGAAACATTGCCTTCAAATCACTTGCTATAAACCATTTTTTGCAAACAATTCTTCCAAATCAATTGCAGGAGAGTTTTGTTTAGAAACATTAATAATCAAAAATTCAACTTTGATGCGCGAATTCAAAAATCAAAAATCAAAAATCAAAAATCAAAAATTAAAAATAATTTAATAACTTTGCAATATAAAAAAATTAAAAGCTATGATAAAGCCATA
>JAKSUC010000054.1 GCA_024413595.1 Bacteroidales bacterium | reverse complement strand
ACAATGCGGGAGAGCAGGTAACCGCCCTACTTTAAATTTAATCCTTCTAAAACTTAGTTTTGGAAGGATTTTTTTTGTAGGTGTTAGTGTTGTTTTAAATTTCTAAAATAGAATTTAATAATTATATCAAACTTAATAATCTAATTTCTAGATGTCTTATTTTGTGAAATTTGTTTAATGTCTCAATTAATTTATCTGTTTTGAGTCAATCTAGGTATATAATTGAGTATCGAAACTTCTTTTTCCTTTTAAATAATACTCTCGTTATCGTCCTTATGTTTAAGTTGGTTTCTTAGAACTATTTCTTGACTTGTATTGGCATAACAATATACACAAAAATGTCGACATGTATTGTACATACCAATATCCTTGCTTACCATACAACCGCAAATCTTACGTTGCCCTTTGTCCTTGAGTTTTTCTATTGATATAATTTTTTCATCCTCAAATAATGTCGTTTGAATGTTATTTTCTGGAAGTTTGCCATGCTTTAGATAATAGATTAAATCTTTATCTTCTGAAAATATTTGTTTCATTAATTCTCCATCTATACAACGATTGTGTTCTATTCCGTAGCTTTTTAAATCAACTTCTTCTGCGCATGTTGCAAGTTTTAAATTCCATCCATCTGTTTTCCATATTTCCTGCATTTTTTGAAGACCTTCACATATTTCTTCTATTTGATTTTGTTTTAATTCCGAATTTAAAATGTTTTCTTTATTAAATTGACTTGTTTTAACTAAATTGTTTTGAACTTTCTTGTATGCTTTTATATCAATAAAACTAAATACTAATTTTTCAGTATGTCCTTTTATTTTATTTCCGATATTCCATATTTTTTTGAGAATATCACGAGGCGTAATTTGTGAAGTTATAATAATAGGGTCAAACCTCCAAATAACTCTTTCACGTCCTATTTTTTGTGATAATTCTTTAAATGTTTCTATTCTGTAATCCAATTTAGGAATATTTGGTTCAAACCCTTCAGAATCGTAATTATTTAATGTATATTGAAAATAATAATGTATGCCACGTTTATCAAGTTCAGATAATAACGGAATTAATGGCTTAGGATTTTTAGTCCAAAATACAACTACCTTACATTTCTTAAATGAAACATAAGTCGGTTTTTGATTAAAAGGATTTGTCCAAACACAATATCCCGCCTTTAACCGATTTATAAACCATTGTGCATAAAAGGCTGGGATATCGGTTGAACGTGAGGCGGAGAGGATGATGGGCTCTGTACATTCAACGGTAATGCCTGTGTGGAGTATTAGTTGTGGTTTATTAGACATAATTAAAAACTCATGCTTTGTAATGATTTGTTCTTTACGTAAAATGCAGTGATATAATATTTACCGTAGTTTTTAAATATAATACCATCGCATTCTGTAGGTAAATCATTTGGTATTTCAATTGGTGCTATATCTTTTACGTCCATTACTATAGGACGTCGGATATTCAATAAATATGGTGTATCATTTGTAGATAATGGAGTACTACAAAATAATCCACTATTTGGACGATAATATGTTAACATTGGTTCTCCATTTTCCATAACGTATGAATGTCCTATTTCAGGAAGAACCTGATAACTGTTTTTTTTATTAAATGGCCACATGATTTTTAATTTAAAAGAAATATTCAGCTGTTATATTTAACATTTTTACTTTCCCAAATTCGTTAAAATCTGCAACAAAACCAAAATTTACACCATTTTCAGTTTTTTGATTAGTAACTAATAACGCAAATTCATGCATTCTTCCTTTTATTATCTTTGAATCAAATATTACTTCATGCTTTTTAAGTGTTTCCAATTTTCCATTTAGATATTCTAAATAATCTTTTTTTGAAGTTATTTCTTCAAAAACCCACATTGAGGCATAATGTATATCTTCTGACAAATAGGTTTCTATTAATGAAGCATCATAATTTTTATATGCTTGTGCCAATTTTTCTAAAAATTCTTGTTCTAAATTCATAATTGTATATTTTTATGTATATTGAAAATAATAATGTATGCCACGTTTATCAAGTTCAGATAATAACGGAATTAATGGCTTAGGATTTTTAGTCCAAAATACAACTACCTTACATTTCTTAAATGAAACATAAGTCGGTTTTTGATTAAAAGGATTTGTCCAAACACAATATCCCGCCTTTAACCGATTTATAAACCATTGTGCATAAAAGGCTGGGATATCGGTGCTTCTGCTTGCCGAGATTATAACTGTCTCCATTACTTTAACCTCTTTGGAGGTGTTATTGTTGGTTGGTGTTGACATATTTACTATATTAGCCTTTTCAATAAGATACTATTCTTATGTCTGTATTTCCTATTTCGTAAATATAAACAATAATTCAATACAAACCCACAAATCCAAAATTTTCCCGTGAAAAAATTTCTACGCATCATCTTTGCGTAGAAAAAATTAATACATTTGCATCAGAGATAACAAACAAAAATAATTTTCCCTATGCCATCCAACAAAAACGCCCTCATCCGCTACAAGACCATCGACAACTGTCTGAGAAACAGATACAGGAAATGGACACTCGACGACCTCGTGGAGGCGTGCTCGCTTGCGCTCTACGATATGGAGGGCATCACAAAAGGAGTGTCGGTGAGAACGGTGCAGAATGACATCCAGATAATGCGCTCCGATAAACTCGGCTACAACGCGCCCATCGAGGTCTATGACCACAAATACTACAGATACGCCGACTCCGATTACTGCATTATGAATATGCCGATGAGTCAGAACGACCTCGACATTATGCAGGAGGTCGTGGACATTCTGCGTCAATTTCAGGATTTCGACCAGTTCTCCGAAATGTCGGACGTGGTTGGAAGGCTTCAGGACAAACTTTCCGTAAGTAAATACAACCGCAAGCCAATCATACATTTCGACAGCGTCAGCAACCTGAAAGGTTTGAAATTCCTTAATCCAATCTACAACTACATTGCCCACAAACAGACCGTTAGGATAATGTACAAATCATTCAACGCCAAGGAGTCCATCGAATACATTATGTATCCATACCTCTTGAAAGAGTTCAGAAATAGGTGGTTTCTGTTTGGGTCAAAATCCAACAATATGACTTTGTACAATTTGGCGCTCGATAGGATAGAAAGCATTGAGGCTGTTGACGTTGCATACAGGGAGAATCCTGATTTCGATACTGAGCACTACTTCGACAATGTGATAGGTGTAAGCAAGAATATCCACCAGTCGCCGAGGCAAGTAAAATTTTGGGCATCAGAGGAACAGAGCAGATACATAAAAACCAAGCCCCTGCACCCAAGTCAGAAACTTATATACGAAAATCCTGAAGACGGCAGCTGCATCTTCAGGATTATTGTGTGCCTCAATTACGAATTATATTCAGTACTGATGAGTTACGGACCAGGAATAAAACTCCTCTCACCCCGCAACGCAGTCAATTATCTGAAAAAGCAACTCCAGGAAGCCGCAAGGCTTTACGACGAGGATATCCCTAATCTCCCTGAGCCTTGAAATTGTAGATAGGTTTTATCACCTTCAGCACCTTGGCGGTTGGGCCTATATTACTAAGAATCTCGTTCATAGTCTTGTAGACCATCGGCGACTCGGCGATAGTGTCGGGAGAGATCGATGACGACCAGATACCAGACATCTCGGCGTAGAACTCCTCCATTGTAAGCACTTTACGGGCTTTGTTTCTTGAGAGAATCCTGCCAGCACCGTGAGGCGCCGAGCAATTCCAGTCAGGATTTCCCAAACCCTCGCACACAAGGCTTCCGTCGCGCATATTTATGGGAATCAGAAGTTTCTCGCCCTTCTGTGCGCTTACTGCGCCTTTTCGCAAAATCATATTGTCGAGGTCAATGTAATTATGGATTGTGGTGAATTGCTCTACGATATCGTAATCGGTGATATTCAGACCCTTGATAATAATATCAACCATCGCCTTTCTGTTTATCATCGCAAACTGCTGCATAATCCTCATATCCTGCAGGTAATCGTTGAAAAGGTCGCCCTCCACGTATGCCAGTTCCTTTGGTATATCGGTAATCACTTGAGCTTTTAGTTCTTTTAGTGCTGAATTTATCTCCCTTTCACGTTTCTCGGCCTTAAGTTTGTTGATAAGGTTCTGACAGTCGACGTGTCTGTTGCGGTTAAGTTGCTTCCAGGCCTCTTCTTGATAATATGTGGCAATCTCGAGTCCCGCGTAACGGCTTCCCGAATGTATTACGATATACATATTGCCATCATCGTCACGATCCACCTCTATGAAATGATTTCCTCCACCCAGTGTTCCAAGCGACAGTATTGCACGGTTCTTGGTATATTTGCCCTTAACGTCATCCCAAGGTACCTGCGACTCAAACTCGTGAGGCTCCTTCCTGATATCGAAGCCCGAGGGAATATTTTTGCGGATAATGCTGTCGAGCACACTCGGCGAGAAATTTCTCGACACCTCTGAGTCCTTGTCGATTACGAGAGTCTCCATGCCACAACCAATATCCACGCCCACAAGATTAGGCACAATCTTGTCGCGGATAGTCATAGTGGTGCCAATGGTGCAACCCGCACCCGCATGCACATCTGGCATCAGTCTTATTTTTGAGTCTTTTACAAACTCCTGATTACACAGAGTCTCAATCTGCATCTGCGACAATTCATCAAGATTGTCGGTGAAAACCTTTGCGGTGTTGTACTTTCCTGTTACTTCTTTCATTTTGCGTAATAGTTTAAAGGTTAGACATAAATTTGATTTTTCAACACTACAAAGAAAAACTCCCACTACGCAACGTTTCTGCGTAGTGGAAGAAAAAAATGATTTTTTTTGTTAAAATTTATTGTTGCCCGAGAAAATCTGTTAAAATTTTTCCAATCTATTAAATTTAATGATGATGATTTATTCATAATTTTGTCTTTGTAATATTATTTGGGTGACAATCACAATATTACAAAAAAAAGCTATCTCTTAATTGAGATAGCCTTAATTTTTTTATTTTTTTGTCGAAAAAAATGTTTTCTCGGACAATAATTATCCAAAATATTTAATCAATTCTGTTTTATGTTGAACAATCAAAGTAATTTTAATATAGATAATATCCTGTTTGATAAATTGTTTTATAATATCCTTGTTTTAAACTAATAAAAAATTTTTCATCGTTTTGAGCGTTATCGAATGTTTTTCTATCAGTATTTATTTTTTCTGGATAAACCACTTTTTTATTTTCGTTTAACCAATATTGTATTGTTATTTTTTCTAAAATATCTAAACAGATTTTGTTGCTTGTGGAAACTTTAGGGGTGGTCCAATTTTGTGGAATATTTACGTTTGTGAAATAAATATAATATTTATCTCTAGATTTATTGCTAATATATTCTTTTTTAGTGATTTGGGTTTCTATATTTTGTGTTTCACTTCCAAATACTCTATTTCCCATTAAATATAATAATCCATTACAATTTATTAAAATCATTATACAAATTATTGCTGTTAATAATGTAGTTAATTTTATTGCTTTATATTGACATAAAATTTGGTCGTTTTTCTTTATTTCTTTATAATTTTCTCTATATGGTGTTTTTATTATATTGTTTAAATTTATAGATATAAAAAATAATGAAACTGAACATATTATTATTGCTATTGATATCCAATTTGTAGTCCAATTGTCTATACTAAAATAAAAATATATTATTCCAGTTGTTGCTATTAAAGATATATTTTTTTTTAAATGTTTTAGTACTTGTTTAATTTGTGAAATATATTTTTTTGTTGGATTTGTTATAATTTCATTGTTTTTTTCTTTCTCGATTTCTTCTTCTATAACATTTTCATTTTTTATATATTCTTTAAATATATCTATTTCAGTTTTTATTTTTATAATGTTTTTGTAAATTAGATAGATATAAGCTCCTATTGCTACTATTACTAATAAAAAATAAAATTCTTCCATTTTTTTTATATTTAATTTTTTTATATTTAATTTTTTTATATTATATTTCGTATCCGTTTTCTATTATTGTATTATAATATCCTTGTTTAAGTTTTATTTTTATTGTATTTCCAATTTCTGCTTTGTTGTATGTTTGTGTATCTATTGAAGTTGCTTCTGGTATATTTATTTCTTTACTTTCTTTTAATAAATATTGATATGTAATTTTTTCTATTAAATCTAAACATTTTTTGTTGTTTTCTGAAATTTCAGGATATTCCCATTCTTGAGGAATTGTTGGTTGTGAAAATTGAATATAATATGTTTTTGAACTTTTTTGTTTTGTTACATATTTATCTGTAATTGTTGCTGTTACAATTTTTTCATAGCTGCCATATTTTGAATTTCCAAAGTTATAAAATATTGAAGTTACAATTCCCCATAATAATGTATTTAAAATCAAAATTAATCCTAAACAAACAATAATCCCATTTATTTGATATTTTGTTTCTTTTTCTGTTCTAATTATTCCATAATTTTCGCTATATGGAAGTTTTTTATTGTTTTCTACGTATGTAACAAGTCCAATTGTAAATATTGAAAACAAAAATAACATTACTGAAATTGTAACTGCAGACCATAAATTTGTGCCTAATAGCATAATTATTGAAAGTATTATTGATGAAAAAGATCCGTATAAAATAAGTTTATGAATTGGTTTTAATTGAGAGGTAAATTCATTTAATGAAGTATTTATTTTTGAAAAATAATTTACTTTTGAAAATATGTCTCCAATTGTTCCAATTTTTGGAAAATTATTTGGACTTTCTTCGGTTAAAATATTGTTTTTATACCAAATTTCATAGTTTTTTGAATGAATTAATTCATTAAATTTTAGTTGTTCGACACCTAATCCGGTAACACAAATTTTTTGTAAATGTTCTGTTTCTGAGTCGTTTATGTTGTTGTCTACATTCGCAAGTTTTACTAATAAATATGTTATGTAAAGCTTTTGAATTTTATCTAATTTAGTAGATAATTTTTGTGCAACTGTGAGAATGTGAATTTCATTTTTAAATGGCAAGCTATTGTAACTAATTTCATCTTCTTTAATTTTAAAAGAAGAGTCAAATTCTGTTTTTGATAATTTATCTATTAAATTTTTTGTGTCTTTGTTTACTCGATTTTCTGAATTTTTGTCTTTTTTTGTAATAGATTTTTTTTGTGTTAAATCGTTAAGCATTTGATATGCTATTTTTTTTTCATGAGGATCTTGAATGTTGTTGTTGATATATCTACTTATTATTGTTAATTTTTGATATAAAATATCATTGTCGTCGGTTCGTAAAATATCACACATAAAAAATACAATAGTTCGATGTAAACGATTTTTGTCGTTCAACATTTCTTCTTCAATTTCATTTCCTTTGTCTTTGATATTGAAATATTTAATAAATTCTACGATTATAAGATAAATATTATAAATTATAAAAATAGCGGTTAAACCTATTACTATAAATGCTATAATAAAAAATATATCTATCATTTTTTAGTGATTTTATTCTGTAAAGATATAAAAAAAATCAATTTGGTTAGTGTTAACGCAAATATTATTTAGGAATACCCTTTTTGATGTTATTTTGTTTGTCTTTTTTTAGAGGGAGTGGATTTTGATTGGTATGTTTAATACTATTCCCTTTTATTTGTTTAATTAATACTATAGTTTTTCAATTTCGTCTTTAGATATGTCTAAAAACAGGATAATTTGTTCATTGGTCATTCCTTTTTCTTTCATCTTTTTGGCTGATTTTAGTTTTTCTTTATATGCTTTAATTCGTTCTTTTTCAATACCAATTTTTTCTCCTTTTTCAAGTCCTTCTGCAAGTCCTTTAGCATGACCTTCAACATGACCTCTAATTTCTGCTGTATTTATAGTATTATAATAATCACGATAATGTTTTAAACATTCATTATATGTTTGTCTTTCTTTAGAACAATTTGGTGTTTTTTCTGCAATTCTATATAAATTTTCTAATTTTATTTCCCATTCTTCTTTTGTAATCATATTCTTATATACTATAGTTTTTCAATTTCGTCTTTAGATAAGTCTAAAAACTGGATAATTTGTTCATTGGTCATTCCTTTTTCTTTCATCTTTTTGGCTGATTTTAGTTTTTCTTTATATGCTTTAATTCGTTCTTTTTCAATACCAATTTTTTCTCCTTTTTCAAGTCCTTCTGCAAGTCCTTTAGCATGACCTTCAACATGACCTCTAATTTCTGCTGTATTTATTGTATTATAATAATCACGATAATCTTTTAAACTATCTCGATAAGCAAGTAATTCTGATTGTTTATATTTTGAAATTTCTGCTAAATTGAAGAGTTTTTTGAATATGTTTTCACATAATACTTTTGGACGATCTAATAAATGATAAAGATTTTTTATGGCATATAACCATTTGTCTATCATTGTGTTTAATTCATTTTCATTTTTTTGAAATTTGGGCATTTCTATGTTTATGAATTCTAATTTATCTGAATATATTTCGTTATATTCTTCATATTTTAGGCGAGCATGAGTTATTACTTCTGTATGTTGTGGATTATTGTCATAAACAAAATTTAAAACTCCTATTACATATACTTTTTTTAGTTCATAATTCCAACCTGCTTTTCTATCTCCTAATTGATAAATATATCCTTTTTCGCCTTGTTCTTGTATTGGAAATGCTGAATAAAACAATGATCTATCTTTAAAATTTATTTGACTTGCTTTTTGCATTTCTACAACAAATTTTTCATGTTTTTGATTTTCACAATATACGTCATAGATAGCTTTGCGGTCAGACTCTACGGTTGGTAATTTTTCCGTATTCAAATGTGTTATATCTATAATTTCTTGTTCTCCATCTAATTTTAGCAACGCATTTAAAAAGCTTATCAAAAATTGTTTATTGGCAGGTGTTCCAAAAAATTTTTTGAATGCAAAATCTGTATAAAAATTTATATATCTTTCTAGTAAACCTTCTGAGCACATGACGTTTATAATTATTAATTAATAATTCACAAGTTTTGTTTTGCAAATTTAATGATTTTTTTCGTATTTTTTATAATTCTATTTTTTTATGAATTTCAACTAAATCTTTTAATGATTTTTTTGCTACTCTTTTAACATAAACTCTTTTAATTCAATATCTTCTATGTTATATTGAAAAGAATTTACATGTCCAAAATGCCACCATTCGGTACGGATACCTCTAAATCCGTATTTTTCCATTGTTTCTTTTAAAATCATACGATTTTTAATTATTTCTGGCGATATGTCCATGTTGGTAGGATATGCTAAATAGCCACAATAGTCAAAATCAGTTCCCATATCAATGTTTTCGTTGTTTATGGTTAATGTTAAATCTACTGCTCCTCCTCGATTATGAATTGAACCTTTGTCGGGATTGGCTACAAAATTTGGATTTGGACATACTTTCCACATTTTATATTGACATGATTGTGGTCGATAACCATCAAATATTTTTATTTTATAACCTTTTGATATAAAATCTTTTGACGCTTGAATTAATGATTGTGCTGGCAAATATCTTAAATAGCAAAATGGTTCGTCGTATAATATTGTTTTTGTGAAATTATTGTCGGTGGCATAGCGAATGTCAAATAAAAATAAGTCTGGAAAATATTTTAAGTTTAAAAAATCTGTATTTTCTCCATCTATTGGTAAATATAGTTTATAATCTGATAAACATAGATTTTTATTTATAATGTCAATTTTTGTATCGTTTAGTTTTAGTCCTATAGTGTAATCTATTTTAAATATATTTTTACCATTTTCTTGAATAATTTTTCCATGAAAATAATATTTATAGTCGGTAAAAAAACTTGCTTCTCCATTAGATTTTATAATCCAAGAAGCTTTATTATTTCCATTAAAAACTGATACTCTTTTATCTGTTAAATTTCCAAATATTTGATGATTATATTTTTGTATAAATGTTTCTGAAAGTTTTGTGTCTGTTTCTGATATTGTTTGTTTTTGGATATTTATTGAGTCGTTAAGTAATTCATTATCTGAATAAATATCAATTCTGCTTATTGCGTGACGTAATTTGTTTTTACCAACTGAAACAACAAATGAGTTTTCTGGATTTCTTACAAATTCTGTTTTTTTTCCATCTAGATTACTTATTAATACAAAGGAAATTGTGTCTGTTTTTGTTGGTTTTATTTTTATTATAGGTTCTTGTCCTGTACATTTATAATAATCTGTTCCTATTTTAGCATAAATTAGAAAGTCTTTGCTAAATCCGCGTAGTGCAATTGGTAAAAATGATATTTTGTTTATAGTTGAATTGGTAATTTTAATTTTATATAATTCAAATTCTTCAGGTTCAAAATATGTTGATTTTAAATCATCAAACATATTCTCTATATTTTTATCATTGTTCATTATGGTAATTTCTAAAAAATTTTTTTTGTGATTATTGTTTGTAATATTTGAATTATTACAATTAATTATCAAAAAAATATAAAAAATTATTCCTAAATAAAATTTTTTCATTTATAAAAAATTAAAAATCAAGACCTAAAGAAAAATAAAAAACACGAGGCATAATAATGTGTCCTTCAATTCCCCAAGCCCAATCAAATCTTAAAAAATATCCTAATAATGAAGTTCTAACACCAAAACCATACCCTGCCACTACTGAAGGTCGATCAACGTCGATTGTCATTGTTATTGAGCCGTTTACAACTTCATATTTATCGTAAGCATTTCCTGTTTTAAATGGAATAAATCCTGTCCATGCAGAACCTGCATCAAAAAATCCAATTATTTGAAAATCATTTAGTAATTTTGAATTTATTGGTCTATTAAACAAATATCTAAACATTGGCCAACGTAATTCATTGTTGATTACAGCAAATGAGTTTCCATTTCTGCAATTTTGTATAAATCCTCGCATATTTGTGGCTACAGCTTGATAAATATAATTTTCTTGTTGGTCTATTTGAATTGATTGATCAAACATTCCGTCAGTTTTAAATTTTGTCCAATTGTCAACTGCTCCTAGATAATATATTATTTTGCCTGTTCCAAATGATGTGGCTGTGGCTAATCGTGTTGCAAATATCAAATTCCTATGTATTTTTAAATAATAACGCATATCTGCTCCCCACGACGAAATGATGTCATAGTTTCCTTCTACTTGTTGATATAATTCGCTCCATACTTTGGTTTTAAATCCACATGGTGTATTGGTGCCTAAACTTCGTGTATTATCAAATGTATATTCAAGTTTTGCTTTTGCAAATACTTGATATTGTGGGTTTTGATTTGCATATTGCTTATCGGTAAGTAAATATTCTGCTTTGTCGTATCTTAATCCGAGTGTTCCTTTTAGGGCTGAGGTTTGGTTAAATGGATAACTTGCTACAAATAATCCTTCGTTGGTTACTACTTTGGTGGCATAATAGTCATAAATGTTTCTAAACGAACTGCGATGAAATATATATTCTTTGTCTATTCTATGTTTTAAATCTTCAAATGATAATAAAAATTCGTAACTATCTAGATTTCCTCCAATATTAATTCCGGCTGTTAATCTATAATCTTCAAACAAATCTTTGATGCCTACTTTAAAATATGCTGTTGCACCTGGATTAAAATAGTATGGTCCTCCTGTAAATGCTTGATAATTTTGATTTTTGCCACTAAAATCTATTTGACTTACAAGATAATCGGTATAAAATGTGGTGTAATATAATCGTTGGTGAGGACGTGCTATTTTTTCTTCTTTATGTCTATTTTTTAAATTTTCACCATAAAATATGTATTGTTGTGCTAGTTCTCTTTCTTGTTCAAAGGTATAATTGGTTATATCATATTTTAAACTATCTGGATAAATCAAGTCTTTGGGTGGATTTGCTACTAAACTATCTATGATTTTTTGTTCTTTTTCTACTTTTATTTTTTTTACAACTTCCATACTATCTTGACGTTGTTGTTTTTTTACTTCTTTATTTTTAAAGTAGGTTAAACTCAAAACGTCAGGTACATTTCTACTTTCTCGATTTTTGTTTTCTGAAAACATATAGTATCGATTTTTATATCTAAATGTCTCTTCTATAGTTTCATTTTTTTTGTCGGCATATAATGAAAGAAAATTTCGTTTAAAATTTGTTAATGGTTTACAACTATTTGTGTATCTATAATGTACAATTGTGTCAATTGCAATTATTGTACTATCGTGAACTGCGCCATAGCGGTTTATTATTCCGTTTTTATCGCTTAAATAACTATAGGTATTTCGTTCTATTTCAAATGGGTTGGTTTCGTTTTCGTATTTTGTGTTAGTTATTCTTGTTAAAATTTTATTTTTGCTTTTATAATCATATTCAAAAATATCGTAATAATTTCCCATTGGTTTATGAAAATCGGGTTTTTCTTCAAACAATGTATCACACAAACGATTAGATGAAAAAACAATTTTTGTAGAATTATCCACAAATTTAGGGTCTATATCATCTGCAAGGTCTTGTGTTATTCGTTCAAAAGTTCCTGATGCAACGTTAAATACAACAATATCTCTCATTCCTGAAAGTTGTACACTCATTACCATATTTAAACCTGATTTGTCATAGTCCATACTATACACTTTATCGAAGCGTTGTATCATTTTTCTGATATGGGTTTCTGTATCTATATTATATTGATAAAGATATATATAGCCTTCTTCTTCGATAACAAAACTTAAAATTTTTGAAGTTGGATGCCATGCGCAAACTGGATATGAATAATCTGTTATTTGATTTATTTTTTGTTCGCGTCGTAATATTTTTTTGAAATCTCCAGTTTTGTTGTCGCGTAAATAAATTTTGTATTTTCCTAATATATTTGTTGAATAATAGGTATATTTTCCATCAGGTGATGTTGTTGGATTTGAATATACTACATTTTTTTTAGGTTTTTCAACAATTTTTTGATCTTTGGGTATTATTGAACTTGTATCAATAATTTGAAATTTTTCTTCGTAAAATTGTTTCCAATCAGGTGTTATTCCTTTGATTGATTTTCCAAGTGCTTGAGTTATTGCACTATTTAAATTTTTATTAATTCCTGTAAGATATATTATATTTGGAATTGCATTTTTGCCGTAAGCAATTGAAATATAGTGCCATAATGAATATCCTGCGTATTTTGCATCGTCATCAAGTAGATGATTTATTTTTTTGTATTTTTTACTTGCAAATCCATCTTTAATTATGTCTTCTATTTCGCTGTCCCATTTTCTACTTGCGTAAGCTGTTAAACCAAGTTTATACCAATCTGGTAATGAAATCATTGACGAATTGGTTACTTTGCTTTTGAGTCCATTGCCATATAAACTAGAATTTATGAGTAATGATGCAACTGCTTCTCTTATTTGTGTGTCAAATTTGATGTGATCGCCATCAAAATATAGAAATACTTTGTTGTCTATTATTTTTGTAACTCCTCCTAGATTGGTATTTATATCGCTTGTTTGAAGTCCAACATTACTTTGTCGAAATTCTGTTAATCTATTGTAAACCAAAAATATAATTCGTTTTTGTAATTTATGATTAAAGAATTTTTCCATTTCTGGAATAATTTCTAATGCTCTATCACTAACATATTGAGCTAAATCTTTTCCTTGTTGATAATAATATGTATCAAATTGTGGATATCGATAATAAAACCATTCAAATTCTGAATATTGAACTCTATTTTGTCCAAAATTCATTTGATGTCCATTATAAAATTGTGCTTGGCTTGATAATGATATTATAAAATATAATATTATTAAAATCGATTTTTTGTTCATATTTGTTAATATTGAGATTTTTGAAACATTTGTGGTTTTACTAGTGATATTTCATTAAAATCATATATTTTTGTTATATTTGTGTCTATATTTTTTATCGAAATATATCCATTTTCGTTTACGTCAATTATATTTCCTTTAAATATACCTTCTTTTGATTTATATATCAATGTTTTGTTTAATCCTAAAAGGTTATTTAAATAATTTTGTTTTATTTCTTTTTGATTTTCAACTGTTAAGGTTTGTATATTTTTTTGTAGAATTTCGATTATTTGGCTAAATTCTGTATCTAAATTGTATTTTATTTTTGAAATATTAGCCATTGAAATTGGATTGGGTAGATTTTCTGGAAATATTGTTTGATTTACATTTAATCCAATGCCTATTGTGCATGATTTTATATTTTTGCCTAAAACTGTATTTTCTATTAATATTCCACATATTTTGTGCATTCCTATATATATATCATTAGGCCATTTTATCGATACGTTATTGATATTTTTGCTTTTTAAATATTCAACAATCGAAAATGATACAACTTGAGATATTAAAAACTGATTTAAAACAGCTAAATTTTGTGGATAAAATACATAGCTAAACATAAGATTTTCTGAGTTTAAACTATTCCAAGTATTTCCACGTTGCCCGCGACCTTTGGTTTGAAAATCTGCACGTATTATAAAATCTTTTGGTTCCTGATTTTTGTTTAAAGATATTATTCGTTGTGCTTCGTCGTTGGTTGAGTCTATTATTTTGTGTCTTATTATTTCCATTATTTTATGATTGTTAGTTTTATTGTGTTGATTTTTGGTTTTTTAACTTGCAAAACTTTTGTTTTTATTGGTCCATCAACAAATTCATCTCCATTTTTTGGGAAATCTTTGTTTAAATATAATATATACCCTGCAAGTGTTTCATAATCATCTCTTTTGGGTATATGAATTTTGTATTTTTCGTTTATATAATCAATTTCTAAACGTCCCGAAAATATATATTCTGAATTATTTGTTTGTCGTTCTACAAGTTCTTGTATATCATGTTCATCTTCAATTTCTCCTGTAATTTCTTCTATGATATCTTCTACTGTAATCATTCCTACTGTTCCTCCATATTCGTCTGTTACTACTGCAACACTTCTTCTTTTTTTGATAAATTGTTTTAGTAGTTTGTCGGCGGTCATTGTTTCGGGCACTTCTATTACAGGAATTAAAACTGATTTTATGTCTTTGGGTTGTTTAAATAAATCTAGTGCGTTAACATAACCTACTATTCGGTCGAGACTTCCATTACAAATCAAGATTTTTGAATATTCACTTTCTACAAATTTGTTGGTTAATGAATTTATAGTGTCGTTGATATTTACTGATACTATTTCGTTTCTAGGTACTAAACATTCTCTTATTGTGATATTTGTAAAATCTAGTGCCTTTTTAAGTATTTGGAGTTTTTCGGTTGAATATTCTTCGTCTTCAAATTTTGATGTTATTGTTGGTATTAGTTCTGATATATTATTTTGTTTTAAATCAGACTTTTTACCTTTGATTTTTCCTGTTGCAGAAATCACTTGAAACATTACTAAATATACCAAAGGATATAGAAAATTAGATACAAAATCTGCAATTGGTACTAATTTTCTAAGTGCTTGGTTAGCATTTTTATAAAACAATGCTGTTGGTAATGCTTTGCAAAATATTGTAGCTATACAAATTGCGCAACTTAAAAATATTAATTTTCCAACAATGTCAAAATTTTGGCAACCGCATAAAATTAAACTTGAACTTGCATAAATACACAATGATAATATTTCACCTGTTCGCATACAAGTGATACACAATTCTATATTGTCAGCAGGACGAAATACTATTCCTTGTTTTATAGTTCCATTTTTGATATCTATGTCAAAAACTATTCTGTCACAGCCTGTTAACGATACTTTTATCCCTGCATAAAAACATGCAGAAATTGCTGATATTACTATTATTATTATTAAAATTGTTTGCAAAATTTTTATTTTATTTCTCTTGCAAATTTATAAATTTTAATAGATTATTCAAAATTTAGTAGAGTAGGTGAATGTTTGATTTATAATTAATGAATAACTAAAAATATTAATTTTTTCTTGATAAATATTAACTCAAAATAGTTTATAAATAAATATTATTATGTTAAAAATTAATAAGTTAACGAGATATTAAAATTTTATTTCTTAATTAATTATTGACACTCTTGCTTTTTTGAAAAAAAACTCGTAATTTGTAAAACAAAAAATTTAAACAAAATGGACAACCTTGTAATTCCCGTAGAGGGCCTTGTAGAAAAATTTGAGGCTCAATTTACTGAACTTAAAAACGAAATTATTAATCCTAATATCATGATATTAGGTCAAACTGGTGTTGGTAAAAGTTCTTTAATCAACACTGTTTTTGGAAAAGATATTGCAACTATTGGAAACACAGTTGCTACAACTCGTGGCTTTCATAAATTTACAGATAAAGATATTCCTGTAAATATTATTGACTCTGAAGGTTACGAACTTGAAAAAGCTGGTGAATTTAAAGAAATGATTGAAAAATACATTAATGTTAATTTTGATGATATCACAAAACAAATTCATTTGGCTTGGTATTGCATTAATGTTTCTAACTCTCGTGTTTTTCAGTATGATATTGATAATTTACAATTTTTATTAAGTAAAAATATTCCAACTTGTGTTGTTTTAACTCAATGTGATAATGATACACCTGAAGGAACGTATGCTAAATCGTTAAGTCAAGTTATTAACGATAATTTTAAAGATCAAATTTCTTGTTTTCAAGTTTCTAACGATAATGAATTAAATAAGTCTTTAGATTTAGAAAAATTAATTAATTGGTCGCAAAACAATTTAAATGAAGAAAATTTGCGTTTAGGTTTTATTGTTGCGCAAAAACGAAATTTAGACTTGAAACAAGAAAAAATTAGTACTCGAATAAAATGGTATGGAGCTTCTGCGGCAGGTGTAGCTGCTACTCCTATTCCTGTTAGTGACGCGCCTCTTTTGGTTGGTCTTCAAGTTAAAATGTGTGCCGATATTTTCAAAATTTATGGTTTAGACAATAATGTTAGTGGTACTATTAAAAATATTATTGGTGGTGAAGTTGTTTCTTTGTTGGGAAAAACTTTGGCTGGAAACCTTTTAAAATTAATTCCTGGAATTGGTTCTGTTGGCGGTGCTTTAATTAATGCTAGCGTTGCTTCTTCTATCACCATTTCAATGGGTTTCGCCATTTCAAAACTTACTAAATCTTGTATTGAACATAAACTTACTGGTAAATTTATTGAAAAATTACCTGTTATTTTCAATCAAGAAAATTTGAATAAACTTATCAACGAATTTAATTCTAAAAATAAAAAAGAAGAAGATAAAGAAAATTAGTTTATTTTATTGACATTTGATTAAATATTTTAATCAAATGTCAATATTTAATTAAAAAAAAATGACAGAAGAAGGTCAATTAAATATAATAATTACAGGAAAATCTGGAGTTGGTAAAAGTTCGTTTTTGAACTATGTGGCTAATAAAGAAGTTTTTGAAACAGGTATTGGACAACCAGTTACTCAAACATATTTCGAAAAATTTGAATTCGTTTCTGACAAAAGTGTCAAATATATTTTGTATGATACAAAAGGAATAGAACCTGACACAACTTCTGAATTTCGACAAGAAATATTCAATAAAATAAATGAATGTGATAAATCTTCTAATATATTTGATTGGATACATACTGTATATTATTGTTTTGCAGCACCTTCTAAACGCATCGAAGATTTTGAAATTAAATTTATTAAACAGCTTCAAGAAAAAGTTTCTGTATTAATTTTATTAACAAAAGTTGATATGGTTTCGCAAAATGATATTGAAGCTATTAAAAATCAAATTAAAAAAGATATAGGACACGATGTTCAAGTAATTTCGGTTTGTAGTGTTGATATTGTAACTCGTCGTGGAAAATCTGAAAAAGTTGGTAAGGAAGAAGTTTTAAGAGCAAGTTTTCTTGGTTTATGGAATAAACTTGCTAAAAAACGTAGTCAAATTATCACTAATAGAATAACCACATATATAGATTGGGACGTTATTCAAAGTAATTTGCCTATTGATTATGAAGATGTTATGATTGAAAATTTTGAAGATCTTCGTCATAAGTATAATAAATTGAATATTGTTCAATATCTTCAAGAAATTTCAATTGACGACATTTGGGATCAATATATGTATGATTATATGCTAAACGAACTCAAAAAAAATATTGATGCTTTAGATTTAAAACTTATTTGGCAAGCTAATAAAGATATTTATATTAAAATTTTTGATTTCTTTAGTAGATTAAATGGGTTTAAACCTGATGTAATTTATTGGCAAGAGTCTATCGATAAACTTCAAGCTATTAAAAAATATGATATTTACTCTAAAATTTTAGAAATAAATAAGTTAAAACAAGAAATTAAAGAAGCTAAAATTAAAGTTGACGATTGTTTATTTTTTAAAGATAAAGAAAATACAGAATTAAATTACATAAATAATCAATATCATCGCAATATAAAAGCCATTGCAACAGAAATTCAACAATTAATTACTAATTTTATATATTCTTATAATAACGAATTAAAATTATATGGTGAATATTGTTTAAGAAATGACCAATTAAATAAACAAATAAATAGACACGAAAAAAAAATTGACGCAATTGGCGAATTAAACAAAAATGAATATTATTTTTACGCCATGTTTTGTGAGCTTAAAAATTTAGGCAAATCAGACGCTGAAACTCTTTCTGTATTATCTAAAGTGCTTGAGATTAGCAACAGTGATGCAGAAAAAATTATTGAATTTGCAAAAAATAAATGAATAACTAAATGGGAATTGCATTAGCTGCATTATTACCTGTATTTCTTATTTTGTATTATGTTTACATAAAAGACATTGATCCTGAACCTAAAAAAACTGTAGCAATTACTTTTGCTTTAGGTGCAGCTTCTACTATTGTTGCCATTGTATTAGAATTGGTGGTTACATATTTTATTAATATGTTTTTTATCCCAAATACCGATTTGTATTATCGTGTTGATACATTTTTTGGCGTTGCTGTGGTTGAGGAAATGTGTAAATGGAGCGTAATAATGCTTTATATTTGGAACCATAAAGATTTTGACGACTCTTATGATGCTATTGTTTATTGTGTGACTGCTTCGTTAGGGTTTGCTGCTTTTGAAAATATTTTATACGTATTTCAACATGGGTTTACTGTGGCAATTGCTCGTGCTTTAACTTCTATTCCGGGGCACGCTGCTTTTGCTGTTTTTATGGGATATTTTGTTGCTAAAGCAAAAATCAATTGTCATGATAATAATTATAAAAAAATGGGATGGGCTTTGTTTTTGTCTGTGTTAGTTCCTTGTTTGGTGCATGCTGAATATGATTATTTGATTTTTGCTGAAAAATTTATGATGTTTTATATTTTAATTGCTCTTATTGATATTATTGCTTTTTTAATGATACGTCATGGGTTTAAAAATGACGCTCCCATGAATAAAAAAGCTCTTATTCCGCCTGATTTTAAAATAACACCTCCTCCTTTTCAGCCTAATTTAGAAATCGAAAATTCTATTAAGTCTGAAAACGAAGAGGTGAATAATAATGATAATTTAGATGTTTAAAAAATTATTCTTTTACATAATCTTCTAATAATTCTTTATCTAAATTTTCTAATTGGCGTGTTGGAAAATATACTTGTATTACATTCAAATTTTTATCGACTTTAATGTAATATGGAAACATATATTTTTCAGCACTTAGATTTATTCTTTCTGTGCCATAGGTTCTTGCTGTATCTAGTTCAAAACTACTAATAATATTATTTATTGCATTTTTGCGAGTTTGATTAACTATATAAATAACATTATTTGTTTGATTTTCAATAGTAAGATGAGAATAATAATTACAATCGTTGCAATAAGAGTCTGAAATTCTGCAAATTAATAATTCTTCATTGTCGTTAAACAAATCTGATAATTTTTTTTCTTTGGAACGATTATTATAAATTATTAAATCTTCTAATTTTTCGTTTGGATTTGATATATTGTATGTTAAATTTGTTTTTAATGCTGCATATTCTGTAATATATCTATCAGCCTCTTGTAAATATAATTCAGCATTATGTTTATATTTAAAATGAAAATATACCCATAATCCATTCGAAATTATTATTAATCCTAATAATATGATAATTAAGCTTTTGTTTTTCATCTTAAAAATCTTTTGGTCTAAAGAATATTAAATATGGATTATCGTCTTCTTTAAGTTTTTCTAATTTATCAACGTCTTCTTGTGATATATATTTATTACTAATTGCAGTTCCATGTTTATAGTCAAAGGCATTTGACAATCCAACAAACCAATTGTCATTCATTTTAACTGGTAATGGTATACAAATTAAATAGTCAGAACTTTCAAATTTATAACCACTTACTATATGACCATTTTTCTTATTTCTGTAAACTGAATATGGATATTGTCCAAATGCAAATTCAAAATATTGATGAGTTTCTGTTTCAAGATATGAACCACGATAAACACATTGTTCTGGTCGCGACATATTTGATTGATATTCCATAACTTCTGCGTCTGAAAGTTTTGCCATATCAAATTTATATTTTGAATAATCCATAATATAAGAAGCTGTTAATGTGTCGTTTTTATATGTATAAATTGTGTCATTGCCAGGAACTCCAATTCTAATTTCTTCTTTTGAAATTCTAACTAAATTATTGGGTATAGGATTGTCAATAGCGTATGGAATTGCTAATGATTTTATTTCACGGTCACGATTTGTGATTATTGTAGAATATTTATCAAAATTTTCGATTGTTGCGCATTGATGTCCTTGCATTTTGGTAAAAAATAATGTTTTTTCTAAACATTTTATATGATCGGCAGGAAAATCAAGCATCACATCTGCAAAATATTCACCATCGTTTGTATATAATTGAACAAATGGATTTTGCAAAACTATTAATCCATTTGCGTATGGGTCGTAATCAATACCAACAACTCTATTTATTTCTCCGGGCCCATTTCCATTTTTGAGTCGTTTAATAAATTTTCCATCACTATCAAATATTATAATTCCGCCACCTTGGTAGTTGTCGTAAATAAAAATTCGATAGTCGGTTATAATGATGTCCATTATTTGATGAACCAAACTTTCGTCTTTAGTTTCTAATGTTACTATTTTTACACTATCAACAATATCATTCATTGATAATGTTTCTGTTTCTAAATTATTATTAAAGTCGATACGTTCTGCATTGCTATCATCTATTAAAGTTATATCAACTTTATTTGAATTGCACGAAGCAATAGATAGTAGTAAAAATAAAAGTAAGTAATATATTTTTTTCATGTTGGTTAATTAAAAAAATAGACTGAAGCCAATTATAAATTCTTCAGTCTATTAATTATTACTAAATTTATTATTTTATACCAAACATAGCTGCCATATCAACATATTCAGGAATACCGAAAGCTACACCTGGATAACAAATATTTCCGTACGAACCAGTACATTTTCTAGCATAGTCGTATTGATAGCTATATTGTGTTACACCATTAACAACTTTAGATCCTGTTTGACGTTTTCCAATTACAGTAACTTCGTTAGAAAGAGGTTCGTATGCACCATATTTCTTTTGATATTCTGTTTTTTGAGATTCTGGAATTGTTGTTGTATTAACTGACTTTTTGTTTGGATCGTTTTGTTGTTTTTGACTTGTAGAGCCTGTTGTTCCGTTACTTTTATATTCTGAACTATTTGTTGGATTATAATAATCAGATGGATCTTGACCTATTGTTTTGTCTTTTCCAAACCAAAAACTATAATCTGTTCTTCCTCCGCCTCCACCAGTTGTAGTTGAGCCTTCTCCGCCTTCTTGTCCGTAGGCTAAATATTCAATGTCTGAAAATGCTAATGAAGCATCACTATTGTTTACTTGATTAAGTGTTAAATTTAATACAGCTGCTGATAAACATGCACTTACTAATAATAATTTAACTGATTTTTTCATTTTACTTTACTATTTTTATTATTATTAATTATGTTATCTTAAAGTATTTTTATCAACATTGCTAGGTATGTTACAAAATACATGTGGGTGACATGTTGTTCCTGATGTTCCAGTACATTTTCTTACATAATCGTATGTATATTCATATTCAACAGAACCATTACTTTTGTAGTGAGGTGTTGAGTGGGTGTTAATTAGAGAAATATCATTAGAAAGTGGTTCGTATCCACCATATTTCTTTTGATTATCTGTTGTTTGATTACTACTTCCTGTTCCTCCTCCTAAATAACTTGAGTTGCTTGGTTTTGAAGCATTTTGCCATGCAGAATTGTCTGTCGTATAGAATAAATTATTACAATAATCACTCATTGATGAATATCCTGATGGAATGCCCCAAACTGAATTGTTAAATGGTGCACCTCCGCCTGATCCTTCGCCATATGCTATGTTTTCTACACTTGACAATGATAAAACTACATTGTCAGAATTTGATTGGTTTACTGTTAAAGTAAAAATGGCTGATGATAAACATACTGCTGTTGCAAGTAATTTAAAAGATTTTTTCATTATTTTTTATTTATGGATTTTTTATTTATGGATTTTTTATTTTGAGATTTGCATCTCTATTAATAATTTTTGTTTTTTGCATAATTATGCAACGCTATGCATTATCATTCCTTGAATGGTGCATAACAATTTCCGGAATAATTTTGTCTTTTTATCTTTTCGTGAATTAGTAGTAATATTTAATTGGTTAAACAAATTAATGTAGTTTTTCTACATTTATTAATTTCATTGTAGCTATGTTAATCAAAAAAAATTGAGTTTATGAAAATAGGTAGTTAATGTAACAGAATATTTCCTCTATAGTTTATTTAATCTTTTTTTTATACTAAATTAGTGTAAAAAAAGTTTCAAAAAAATGTTTGCTTTTTTTATAATGTTTTTATAATTTATTGGTAATTATAATATTATGCAATGTTAAGTTTTTCCCTATTTATTCCCTCGTTGATTTTATCTTTTTTACTGCTTTTCTTATATACTTGCCACTCCATTTTACCAATCATCCTACCCGCCACACTCTGATTTCC
>JAKSUC010000053.1 GCA_024413595.1 Bacteroidales bacterium | reverse complement strand
GGAAATTATTCTGCAAACTTAACGAACACTTTCCTTTTTCGGGAAATTATTCTGCAAACTTAACGAGAACTTCTCTTTTTCGGGAAATTATTCTGCAAACTATACGAGAACTTCTCTTTTTCGGGAAATTATTCTGCAAACTATACGAGAACTTCTCTTTTTCGGGAAATTATTCTGCAAACTTAACGAACACTTTCCTTTTTCGGGAAATTATTCTGCTAACTTAACGAGAAGAAAACAAACACAAAAAGCCAAGCACCAAAGATGCGAAACTATTATATATAATTGTTGAAGAGGAAGAATAATTAAATCTACATTTTCATTTACATATCAACAATTGAAAAAGTTAGACATGATAAAAAAACACATTTGTAACATTATCAAACATAAATGTAACAAATGTGTAATTCAATGTTTCAAAATTAAGTTGCTTATGTTTCAAAAATATATTTGTTTTTTAGATTTGAAACATTACTTTTGTATTGCACTTATTTAATACAACTGATATGAAATTTTCGACAATTATTTTTTCTTTATTACTATTAATTAGTGTAGGTTGCTATGCTAATGATGGTTCTATGTTATGGCTTGGAGATATGAAAGCCTATAATGGGTTTGAAAAATATGCTCCTCAATTTTATGTAATTCCCAAAAGCAATGATGCAACATTAAAAGTGGTTCAAAAAGAATTACTCGATGCTTGTAATAGCATGTTTGGTGTTGTTCCTAAAGTTTCTAATCCGAAAAAAATTAACGATAATACATTTGTTATTGTTAATAATTGTGCTGATGATAAATTAGGGAAAGATGGTTTTATTATAGATTATTCATCAAGCAATAATGTTACAACAATAAAAGCCAATGGAAATATTGGAGTATTATATGGCGTTTATGAATGGATAAAACAAATACGCTGTGGATTGTTTAAAGAAGAAACATTTACAAGTATTCCAAAATTTCAATTACGATTGTTAAACCATTGGGACAATCCTGATGGAAGCGTAGAACGTGGTTATGCAGGAAAATCGATTTGGTTTGCGGATGGAAAAATCAATTATGTTAATAATATAGAAACATACGCACGAGCTAATGCGTCAATAGGCATTAATGGTGCTGTTATCGATAATGTAAATGCTGATCCAAAAGTTTTAGATAAAGAAATTTTAAATGGTGTTAAAGATGTTGCCAATATTTTAAGACCATATGGCATAAAAGTATATTTGGCAGTTAATTTTTCATCACCAACAGCATTAGGAAAACTACCAACTTCAGATCCATTAGATAAAGATGTAATAGCTTGGTGGAATAATAAATGTAAAGAAATTTACACATTAATACCAGATTTTGGAGGATTTTTGGTAAAAGCAAATAGCGAAGGTTTGCCAGGTCCAATGGATTTTGGACGTACACACGCAGACGGAGCAAATATGTTGGCAGATGCGTTAAAACCATTTGGAGGAATAGTAATGTGGCGAGCATTTGTATATAGCCCAACAGGAGACGACCGTGCTTGTCAAGCATATACCGAATTTATGCCATTAGATGGACAATTTAGAGATAATGTTATTATTCAAATAAAAAATGGGCCAGTAGATTTTCAACCACGTGAACCATTTAGTCCATTGTTTAGCGCAATGAACAAAACTCAAATGATGCCTGAACTTCAAATTACACAAGAATATCTTGGATTTTCAGACCATTTATGTTATTTGGGAACATTGTTTAAAGAATTTCTTGATTATCCAACATATAAAAATAACAAAACAGTAGGACAAATAGTTACTTCTGGAAAATTAACAGCTATTGCAGGAGTTGCAAATACAGGAAACATGAAAAATTGGTGTGGATATGTTTATGCACAAAGCAACTGGTATGTATATGGACGATTGGCTTGGGATCCTGATTTATCAGTAGAAAAAATTGCAGACGAATGGACTATGCAAACTATAAGTACAGATCCAATCGTAGTTAAAACATCAAGAGAAATGATGATGATGAGTAGAGAAGCAGTAGTAAATTATATGACACCACTTGGACTTCACCATCTTATGGGTTGGAATGCACATTATGGACCAGAACCTTGGTGTAATATACCAGGAGCTCGAGCAGATTGGCAACCACCATATTATCATAAAGCAGATGAATTTGGATTAGGTTTTAATCGTTCGTCAACAGGTAGTAATGCAGTTGGACAATATCAACCAGAATTAACAACTATGTTTGATAATCCATTATCATGTCCTGAAGAATATGTATTGTGGTTTCATCATTTGCCTTGGGATTATAAATTTGCAAATGGTAATACATTATGGCAAGAACTATGTGCTCGTTATTTATATGGCGTAGAACAAGTTAAATATATGCAAAAAATGTGGAATAGCATAAAATCAAAAGTAGATGATAAAACATTTAAAGATGTATCATTTAAACTAGATGTACAATTAAACGAAGCTCAAATGTGGCAATGTGGATGTATGCTATATTTCCAAACATTTTCGAAAATGGATTTTCCATTATGGATGCCAGAAATGAAATATAAAACAATAGATGAAGTAAATAAAGAACGAAATCGCGCAACATATCGCGATCGTCAACATGATTAATAAAAAGAAAGATTCCCTTTTTCAAGTATAAATTGTTCTGAATAATGGTGTCGGCAATAAATTTATTGTATATTTGCCGATGCCTTTTCTTAGAATACAACCTATAAAATCAATATTTTTAAACGATTATTTTTTTGCTTTATTTTATCAATTATTATTTAATCCTTTTTTAAGATGAAAACTATAACAGCTATTACACTGATATATCAGTGTAAAAAGTCAGACTAAATTTCATAATTAAAGAAGAATGTTGTGAATTTCAGTCTGACAACCTTATATATTATAAGGTGTAGAAATGAAATTTAATAACGTAAATAATATTCATAACGATGAAAAAAAACTTTAACCTTTTAGCTTTAGTATTATTAATGGTAATAATGCCATTAACAAAAGCAAATTCACAAAGTTATATAAGCTTTGAACCACAAACAGGAGCATTTGATATAGCAAATGCCGATGTTATGATATCTGATAACGATTTTAAAACTGTTAAAATAGCAGCAAATAATTTATGTCAAGATATATTTGAAGTAACAGGAAGAAAACCAACATTGAATTCAAAGTCAAAACTACAAATTATTGCAGGAACTTTAGGTAGTAGCGTAGTAATTGACAAAATAGTAAAAACTAAAAAAATTGATGTATCAGCAATTAAGGGAAAATGGGAAACTACAATAATTCAAGTTGTAGAAAAACCAATTAGTGGTGTAGATAAAGCATTAGTTATAATAGGCAGTGATCGTCGCGCCACAGTTTTTGGAATTTATGATATTTCAAAAAATATTGGAGTTTCACCATGGAAATATTGGGCAGATGTTCCAAGTCAACAACATAAAACTTTATGTGTAAATACAAATCGTATTGTTTTACCATCACCAAAGGTTAAATATCGTGGTTTATTTTTAAACGATGAAGAACCTTGTCTAGGACGTTGGGCTGTAGAAAAATTTGGTGGTTTTAATCACGAATTTTATTCACATTTATTTGAATTATTATTAAGATTAAAATGTAATTTTATGTGGCCTGCAATGTGGTGGGCAGCTTTTAATGCCGACGACGAATTAAATGCACAAACAGCTGATGATTATGCAATTGTTATGGGAACAAGTCATCATGAACCAATGAACAAAGCATACGCTGAATGGCACAACACTCCTCATGGAGCATGGGACTATAGCAAAAATCCTAAAGAATTAGAAGAATTTTGGGAAGATGGTATTAAACGTATAGGTAATAAAGAAGTAATTGTTACATTGGCAATGCGTGGAGATGGTGATGAAGCTATGTCTGAAAATGCAAACATATCTTTGCTAGAAAACATTGTAAAAGTTCAACGTGAAATTATTGAAAAAACTACTAAACAACCAGCCGAAAAACTTCCTCAAGTTTGGGCATTATATAAAGAAGTACAAGAATATTACGATAATGGAATGACAGTTCCTGATGATGTTACATTACTATTATGCGATGATAACTGGGGAAATATACGACGTTTGCCTGATCCAAAAAACAAACCACGAAAAGGAGGATATGGTATTTATTGGCATTATGATTATGTTGGAGGTCCTAGAAGTTATCGTTGGTTAAATACCAATCAACTTGAACATTTTTGGGATCAATATGATTTAGCCCTTGAATATGGAGCAGATCGTTTATGGATAATGAATGTAGGTGATATAAAACCAATGGAATTGCCAATATCATTCTTTGCCGAAATGGCTTACAATCCTGCACAATTTAATCATGAAAATGTAGCAGACTATCCAGCAAGATTTGCTTCAGAAGTATTTAATTCAAATTATGATAAGTTAATTGGAAATATATTAGATTCATATGCAAGAATAAATGCACGTAAAAAACCAGAATTATTAAACGATTCTGCTATTAGTCCAAATCAATTATATACAACATATAAAGAATATCAAGAATTAAAAGAACAAGCAGATTTTGTTTCAAAATATATACCTGAAAATCAACAAAATGCTTATTATCAATTGGTACAATATCCAATAGATGCATGTTCAAATTTATATAAAATGTATTTCTACAAAGCAGCAAATAAATATTTTGCAAAACGTGGAAGTAGCTCATTAACAAATATGACAGCAAATATTGTTGATGAATGTTTTGAAAAAGATGCCGAAATTACAAAAAAATATAATACCTTTAACGGCGGTAAATGGAACCATTTTGCCGATGAAACACACATTGGATATTTTATGTGGGATCATCCAAAAACCAACATAAAACCACGTGTAACGCGCCTTGACAAAGATAATAATGCGAAATGTGATTTTCAAGACTTTATTGATTATTGCAATTTGCCTAACGATTATATAAGTATTTTGGCAAAAGATTTTGTAAAATCAAAAAATAGTGCCGAAGGAAATTGGATAAAAATAAATAAAGGAGGAGGATTTGAAAGTGCAGTATCATATTATCCATCAACCATAATAAAGAGTTCGCCCGACAAGGGAACATATTTGGAATATGAGTTTGTATTAAACGAAGTTCCCAAAAATGGAGAAATAGAAATAACCACATTAACATCTCCAACACTAGATTTCTTGGCACATGATATAGAATATGCAATATCAGTAGATGGAGAAAACCCACAAATGTGTGATATTCATGCCGACAAAACAATTGCATGGGCAACAGAACGATTAGCTTGGTCAAATAGTGTTATAAATTATTGTTATCAAACAAAATCAACACATAAAATAAGTCAAGCAGGACGTCATACATTAAGAATTTATCTTACAGATGCGTCAATAGTATTTGAAGAATTTAGAATAAAATAGAATTTAAATATTTAAACTTAATAGAAAAGAACAATTTAATTATTAGAAAAATGGAAGAAATAAAAAGTAACGACACCGTAGCTTTAGAAAATGAGTCAAAAGGATTCTACAAGCTATCATGGTTGCAACGTATCGGATTTGGGTCAGGAGATATGGCTCAAAATCTAATTTATCAAACAATCAGTATTTGGTTATTATTTTTCTACACAAATGTTTATGGGTTAGATCCAGCTATTGCGGCTTACATGTTTTTAGTAGTCCGTATCGTAGATGTTATTTGGGATCCAGTAGTAGGAACATTAGTAGATAAAAACAATCCCAAATGGGGTAAATATCGTTCATGGTTAATATTAGGAGGTATTCCATTATCAGGATTTGCAATATTATGTTTTTGGAATGGCTTTAGCGGTTCAGTAGCATACGCATATTTAACATACGTATTAATGTCAATGAGCTACACATTAGTAAACGTACCATACGGAGCATTAAATTCATCTCTTACACGAGATACAAACGAAGTTACAATCTTAACTTCAACACGTATGTTCATGGCCAACTTAGGAGCCTTGATTGTTAAATCATTACCAATGGTAATTGCAATATTTGCACCTTTGGCAGCAGATGGTACAGCAATCACCAATACCCCAGAAGCCGGAACAGCATGGTTTATCACAATGACAATATTTGCATTAGCAGGATTTGCATTATTAGTATTCTGTTTTTCACAATGTAAAGAACGTGTTGTAATGGATCAATCATCATCAGCAAACGTTAAAGTAAGCGACTTGTGGATGGAATTTGTTCACAACCGCCCATTGAGAATATTAGCATTTTTCTTTATCACCGCTTTTGCAATGATGAGTGTAGGAAATGCCGCAGATGCATATTTCATGACATACAATGTACAGGCAACCCCATTAATGACAACAGCATTTATGTGGTTAGGAACAATACCAGCATTTATCTTTATGCCATTAGTACCTGCAATTAAACGTAAAATTGGTAAAAAAGGAATGTTCTACGCATTTTTAGGAACAGCCATTATTGGTATGTTAATGATGTATATTTTTGTTCAATTTGAATCATTAAAACAATTCTGGTTGCTTTGTATTGCACAATTTGTTAAAAGTACAGGTATCATTGTTGCTACAGGTTATATGTGGGCTTTAGTTCCAGAAGTAGTATCATATAGTGAATTTAAATCAGGAAAACGAATTGCTGGTATAGTTAACGCATTAACTGGTATTTTCTTCAAAGCAGGTATGGCATTAGGAGGATTTGTTCCTGGTGCAGTTTTAGCATTTGTTGGATTTGATGCTACTTTATCACAACAAACTCCATTTGCAGAACAAGGTATTCTTTGGTTAGTATGCGTAATTCCTGCTATTTTATTATTATTAGCTATGTGGATTATAAGCAAATACGAACTTGAAGACAATGTAATTGACGATATCAACCGTCAAATTGAAGAAAGAGCTAAAAACGAAAAAAAATAAATTTATGCGAGTCAATACATTTTTAGTTAGTTTGATTGCTATACTAACAATAAGTTCTTGTGGAATTTTAACAAAAGAAAATCCAGAACAAGAAATTATTGATGAATTGCAAAATAAATTTTATTTTGGTACAGCTCTCAATGAATATCAGCTTAATGGTACTGATACAATAGCTGTTAAAGTTGTAAAAAGATACTTCAATTCGGTAGTTGCAGAAAATGTAATGAAAAGCGAAGTAATTCATCCATTAGAAAACCGTTACGACTTTACAGAATCAGATAAATTTATTGATTTTGCACAAGCAAATAATATGTACACAGTTGGACATTGCTTAATTTGGCATTCACAATGTGCACCTTGGTTTTTTGTTGATAGTATAGGAAATCAAGTAACTAAAGATGAATTGATTAATCGTATTAAAGAACACGTTTATACTATTGTATCAAGATATAAAGGAAAAGTAAATTGTTGGGATGTTTGCAACGAAATTGTTGATGAAAATGGCAACTATCGAAATAGTAAATTTTATGAAATTTTAGGAACTGAATATATTTCATTAGCATTTACGGTTGCATCTGAAGCTGACCCTGAAGCAGAATTATTGCTTAACGATTATGATATGGCAAATCCTAAAAAAAGAGCAAAATATATTGAAATTGTTAATATGCTTAGAGATAAGGGTATTAAAATTTCTGGTATTGGAATGCAAAGTCATACTCGAATAACAACAGATTTAACAGAATGGGAAAATTCAATAATAGCATTTCGACTTCAAGGTTTAGATGTGCATATCACAGAATTAGACCTAACAGTTTTGCCTATACCAACAGAATTAAACTCAGCAGATGTATCAATGCGCGAAGAATATAAAGAAGAATATAATCCGTATAAAAACTTTTTACCAGATTCTATTCAAAAAATATTTGATGCTAAATATTTTAAAATATTTGATATAGCTGCAAAAAATGGAGTAAAACGCGTAACTCTTTGGGGGGTAAACGATGGTTGGTCGTGGCGAAACGATTGGCCTATTGATGGACGTACAGATTATCCTTTATTGTTCGATAGAGTATATAGACCAAAACCAATATTGTATCAAATTGCAAAATCTTACAAAAATTTAAAATAGAATAATTATGGCACAAAAACGTTATTTATTTCCAGCCGATTATATGGCTGATCCATCCGTACATATTTTTAATGGTAAAATATATATTTACCCATCTCACGATTGGGAAAGTGA
This sequence comes from Bacteroidales bacterium, assembly GCA_024413595.1. Taxonomy (GTDB): domain Bacteria; phylum Bacteroidota; class Bacteroidia; order Bacteroidales; family UBA3824; genus UBA3824. The sequence goes on along the minus strand of JAKSUC010000053.1, from coordinate 16,493 downwards.
AAATGTAGAAAATGATAATGGTGATCAATACATAATGAAAGATTACCATGTTTTAAGAATAGACGGTGACCCAATGACTGGCAATGTTGTTGATTGTGGTTGTGTTCTTCGTCAAGAAGACATTCCATGGGCAGGTCGTCAATTATGGGATTGCGATGTTCAAGAATATGAAGTTGAAGTTCCTACTAATGCAGAAGAACAAGCAAAAGGTCTTGGCTTTAGCAAAAAAATCAAAAAATACATAATGTATTTTCCATTGAAAGACCGTTGTGATGTATTCCACTGGGGAACAGCAATAGCAGACAATCCAGAAGGTCCATTTATTCCACAACCAGCTCCAGTTGCAGGAAGTTACAGCATTGATATGTGTGCATTCAGAGATGATGCAGATGGCGAAGTTTATGTATATTTTGGTGGTCTTTGGGGTGGTCAACTTCAACGTTACAAAGACAACATTCATCTTGAAACACCTTATTTACCAGAAGGAAAACAAGATTCATTACCAAGCCGTTGCGTACGTTTAACAAAAGACGGTTTAAATTATGCAGAAGCTCCACGTCCAATTCAAGTTGTTGACGAAAACGGAAAACCTTTAGCAGCTGATGATCCACACAGATTTTTTGAAGCTAGTTGGATGCACAAAATGAATGGTAAATACTATTTCTCATATTCAACAGGTGATTCTCACTTATTATGTTATGCAACTGGAGACAATCCATACGGACCTTTTACTTATCAAGGTGTAATTCTTACACCTGTTGTAGGTTGGACAACTCACCATGCTATTATTGAATATCAAGGAAAATGGTATTTATTCCATCATGATTCTGTTCCGTCAGGCGGAAAATCATGGCTTCGTAGTTTAAAAGTTTGCGAAATTGAATTTGATGCTAATGGAAAAATCAAGACCATTGAAGGAATTGATAAATAATTAATATAAATCTCGCTGTTTTATAAACAGCGAGATATTTTTTAACCTTGTTTTGCTTAGCTTTTTTATTGATAATCAAAGATATTATTATTATGAAGAGTAAAATACTATTATTCTTTGCATTATTAGCATTGTGTGGATGTGACCCTAGTCTAAATATCAATTCAGGGCAAGCTTTTTTTAAATATTTCAAATACGAAAGCAATGACCCTTATTTTGATAGCACACTTTTAACAAAAGGAAAAATATTCAATCCTATACTACAAGGAACTTATCCAGAACCTAGTATTTGTAGAAAAGGTAATGATTATTATATGGTTGTTTCTACTTATTCGTTATTTCCTGCAATTCCAATTTTTCATAGCACAGATTTAGTAAATTGGGAACATATAAACTATGCATTACCAACAGAAAAAGAATGTTTAAACACATCACTCCGTAGTAATGAAGGTATATATCCACCTACAATTAGATATAATAAAGAACAAGATATGTTTTATATATCAGGTACATTTGTTGGAGGAGGTGGTCATTTTATTATATCATCAAAAGATCCTGCTAAAAAATGGTCAACTCCAGAATATTTATACGGAATGGTTGGTATTCATGCTTCTTTATTTTTTGATGATGATGGAAAAACTTATTTAATTTATCAAAGTGAACCCAATGGAAGTGAAGTATATTATGGACACAGAAATATTATACTTCAAGATTTTGACTTAAATAAAAATTCTACAATTGGTGAGAAAACTATATTATTACCACTAGATCCCAATAATCCATATAGTCCTAAATGGCTTGAAGCCCCTCATTTATATAAACACGAAGGTTATTATTATTTAACTGCTTCAGATGGTGGTAGTTTGGGAGATTGGTTTGCTTCTTGTGTTTATCGTTCTAAAGATATATGTGGTCCATACGAACCATACGAAAATAATCCTATTTTGTCTCAAAGAATGATGCCTAAAGATCGTCCTGACCCAATTACTTGCGTTGGTCATACTGATTTTCTCGAATTAGCAGACGGTCGTTGGTATGTAGTTTTTCAAGGATTAAGAAGTTTAAATCAAAAAGGTAATTATGTTGGTAAAGAAACATTCTTATTGCCTGTAACTTGGACTGAAGATGGATGGCCTACTGTATTAGAACAAGGTGTTCCTATTCCCAAAATAATTGACGCACCTTTTGCAGGTACATCATATAGTAACAACAAAAAATATTTACCTCATGGTAATGTTTCTTATTATGAAAAATTTGATAAAGATACTCTAGCAAACTATTGGGGATATCTTCGTACCCCAATAGGCAAAACTTATACTCAAAATAATGACGAAGGTATTACAATACCTCTTTCTATAAATAATTTTAGAAATGTTCGTCACATGGGATTTATTTGTTTAAGAGTTTTACATAATAAATTTTCATTTGAAACATCGATGGATTTTATTCCAGAAACAGAACAAGAATTTGCTGGACTTGCTATGTTTTTGGGTGATAAAAATAATATCCAATATGGAGTTACTTTAAATGGTAAAAAAACGACATTACAACTAAAGAGAACACTACTTGAAGATGTTCTTTTCGAAGATATGGTAGCAGAAATAGATATTTCTAATGATTTTTATGGACGAATTTTACTAAATATAGATAATTACAACGAAGAATACTTTACTTTTAAATATAAATTTAGAGAAAATGACGATTGGCAAATTTTAACAGACAAATTCTCAAGAGATTATTTTGACATAAATAATCCTGGAAATCATGGTTTTATGGGGAATATTATTGGTATATATGCCTCTCAAGAAGAATAAATAATTATGGAGGCTATATTAGCCTCCTTTAATAATACTACTAATTTAAATTTTATGAAGACCTATTGTTTAACACTTTTAAGCGGGAGGAGTCATGCAAAATAAAATGACCAATTACCGTTGGACAATTTGTGCGTTGCTATTTTTTGCAACTACTGTTAATTACCTAGACCGTCAAGTATTAAGCTTGACTTACAACGATTTTATTGCACCTGAATTTCATTGGGACGATGCAACATACGGAAATATTACAGGTTGGTTTTCGCTTCTTTATGCTTGTTCTATGTTGTTTATTGGGCGTGTGGTTGATAAATTAGACACTAAATGGGGATATTTTTGTGCCATTGGTGTATGGTCGTTTGGTGCTTGCATTCATGCGTTAAGTGGTGTTGTTACCGAATGGTGCGTAGGTCTTGAAGGCAAAGAAGCTATGATCCAAGCCTCAGGAAATATTGCTTTGGCGGTTTCTACTGTCAGTATGTGGATGTTTATTACTGCGCGTTTTATTTTAGCGGTTGGAGAGTCGGGTAATTTTCCTGCTGCTAACAAAGTTACTGCTGAATATTTCCCTAAAAAAGATCGTGCTTTTGCTACTAGTATTTATAATTCTGGAGCTCAAGTTGGTGCATTGATTGCTCCACTTTGTATTCCTATCATTGCTCAAAAATGTGGATGGGAAATGTCGTTTATTATTATTGGTGCTCTTGGTTTTATTTGGATGATTTTTTGGTGGTTTATGTACGATAAACCTGAAAAATCTAAACATGTTAATCAAGAAGAACTTAATTATATTACTCAAGATGGCGATGAAATTTTAAAAACTGAAGATAAATCTTTAAATAAATCAATCTCTTTTAAAGATTGTTTTGCATTTAAACAAACTTGGGCTTTTGCTGCTGGAAAATTCTTTAGCGATGGTGCTTGGTGGTTTTTCTTATTCTGGATGCCTGTATATTTAAGCTCTGTATATGGATTTGATACAACTACTCCTCAAAGTCGTTGGGGATTGTTTACTATATATTTAATTTGTATTCTTTCTGTTTTTGGTGGATATTTACCAAAAACTTTTGTTGAGAAAAAAGGAATGGAACCTTATGCAGGAAAAATGAAAGCTATGATGATATTTGCATTTTTCCCGTTGTTAACAATTTTTGCACAACCTCTTGGCTCTTATTCTTTTTGGTGGCCTATTATTATTGTTGGTATAGCTGGTGCAGCTCATCAATCTTGGAGTGCTAACTTATTTTCTACTGTTAGTGATATGTTTCCAACTCATTCGGTTGCAACTATTACTGGTATTGGAGGAATGGCTGGTGGTATAAGCTGTTTCTTATTCAACAAATTATCAGGAATATTGTTTGTTTATGCCTCTGGAACTACTGAAGTGGATGGAAAAGCTGTTGAAATGACTAAAGATTTATTAGCTAGTGGGGCTACTTATTTACGTGAACCTTTAACTTTTATGGGTTTCTCGGGTAAACCAGCAGGTTATTTTATTATGTTTTGCATTTGTGGGGTTTGTTACCTTACTGGATGGATTATTATGAAATCTTTAGTTCCTAAATATAAAAAAATTGAACTTTAATATTTAAACAATGAAAACTTTTATAAACGATAATTTTTTGCTGAAAACAAAAACAGCGCAAACTCTTTATCATGAATTTGCTAAAAAACAGCCAATTATCGACTATCATAGTCATTTGTCACCAAAACAAATTGCGGAAAACACTCAATTCCAAAATATAACTCAACCATGGCTTTATGGTGACCATTATAAATGGCGTGCTATGAGAGCAAATGGTATTAATGAAAAATTCATTACTGGTGATGGTTCTGACCGTGAAAAATTTCAAGCGTGGGCTCAAACTGTTCCTAATGCGTTACGCAACCCTCTTTACCATTGGACTCATCTTGAACTTTTAGATTATTTTGGTATTGACGAACTGCTTAATGAAGAGTCGGCTGATGAAATTTGGGAAATTACATCTGAAATGTTGTTTCAAGATGATATGCGTGTGTGGGGATTGCTAAAAAAGATGAACGTTGAAACGCTTTGTACCACTGACGACCCTATCGACTCGCTTGAATATCATATTAAAATTAAAAATTCTAATTGTCCTATCAATGTTTTACCAGCATGGCGTCCTGATAAAGCTTCTGAAGTATCAAATCCTGAGGCTTTTAATCAGTATATTGATAAATTAGCAGAAGTTACAAACATTGATATCAATTCGTTTGATAAATTGTTCTCTGCTTTAGACAATAGAATTAATCATTTTCATAATTGTGGTTGTAGATTAGCAGACTTTGGTCTTGACTTTTTATATTCTGAAACTTATACAGATAATGAAATCAACGCTATTTTTAACAAAGTGCGTTCTAATAATCAATTAACACCTCAAGAAATTCTTAAATTTAAATCTGCTTGTTTATATCGTTTTGCAATTCAAGTTCATTCAAAAGGTTGGGTTCAACAATTTCATGCAGGTCCTGTTCGCAACAATAATACACGTTTGTTAAAAGCTCTTGGTCCTGATACTGGATTTGATAGTATGGGCGATTTTTCTCAAGCTCAAAGCATGAGTAGATTTTTAAATCGTTTAGATAGTACTAATCAATTGGCAAAGAGTATTTTGTATAATATTAACCCCGCCGACAATGAAGTGTTTGCTACTATGATTGGTAATTTTCAAGATGGTACCGTTGCTGGTAAAATGCAATGGGGATCGGCTTGGTGGTTTCTTGACCAAAAAGATGGTATCGAAAAACAACTTAATTGTTTAAGCAATCACGGGCTTTTAAGTCGTTTTGTGGGTATGTTAACCGATAGTAGAAGTTTCTTATCTTATTCTCGTCACGAATATTTTAGAAGAATACTTTGTAATCTTATAGGTAATGACGTTGAAAATGGTGAATTACCAAACGATATTAACCTTTTAGGCAATATGATAGAAAACATTTGCTACAAAAACGCTAAGATTTATTTTAACTTTTAATATTTATATAAATTAAGAGTTGGCATTTTGAGCTCAACTCTTAATTTTTTTCTAACCTATTAATACAGACATTAACTTGAAACTTGTAATTTTATTGATATGAATATTTCTTCAAAAAAATCGTTAGCCATAGCTATTATGGCTGCTTCATTAGTATTTCAATCGTGCAAAAATGAACCTAAAGCACCTCACATTGATCCTTTGTTTTCATTACCAGCTTTAGTGTCTGATGGAATGGTTCTTCAGCGTGATACAGAACTTAATATTTGGGGTAAAGCCACTGTTGGTTCTGAAATTACTGTTTCGTTAAATGGCGTTTCTTCTAATGCCATAACTGATGAAAATGGTAAATGGAATGTTGTTTTGCCTGCTCAAAATGCTGGAGGCCCTTTTGATATGGCTATTTCTTATAACCGTAAACATGATGTTGACTCACTTTGGTACAATTATTCCGACACTCTCCGAAATATTTTGATTGGTGAGGTTTGGTTGTGTAGTGGTCAATCTAACATGGAATTACCTATTCGACGTGTTCAATGGAAATATCCTGGTGTAGTTGAAAATTCTACTAATACTAATATTAGATATTTTGAAGTACCTAAAACTTGTTTCTTTAAAAATCCTCTTGACACTCTTCCTGGCAATCCTCAGTGGAAAGAAGCATGTCCAGAAAATATTTCTGAATTTTCATCTTTGGGATATTTTTTTGCTAAAGACATTAATGAAAAATTAAATGTTCCTGTTGGTATTATTCTTTCTGCAAAAGGAGGTTCTCCTGCCGAAGCTTGGATTAGTGAAGAAAAACTTGAAACTTTTAAAAATCATTATGCAGAACTTCAAAAACTAAAAGATGACTCTTATATTCAAAATATTAAGAAAAGTGAATTTGAAAGTCAAAAAGCATGGGCAGATTTTTATCAACAAAACGATTTAGGTATTAGTGAAAATTGGCAAAATCCTGATACTGATACTAAGAAATGGAAAACTGTTAACATTCCTTGTTATATGTCGGCCACTAACATTAAATTTAAAAGCGGTGTTGTGTGGTTTGAACGTAAAATTAATATCACTGCAGAACAAGCTAATAAAAAAGCATTATTAGTTATGGGTGTTATTGTTGATGCTGATCAGATTTATGTTAATGGCACTTTTGTAGGTACAACTTCTTACATGTATCCTCCTCGCAGATATCAAATTCCTGAAGGTGTTTTACACGAAGGTGAAAATACTATTGCTGTTCGTTTAACTTCTAATGGTTCTAATGGTGGTTTCGTTCCTGACAAAGATTATATTATTGATTTTGGAACTGACACTCTTGACATTTCTGGCAAATGGAGTTATAAACTTGGTGTTGAAGGCGTTCCTCCAACAGAAACAACTTTCTTTGAATATAAACCTGCTGGGCTTTATAATGCTATGATTGCACCTATTCTTGGATATAAATTTAAAGGTGTTATTTGGTATCAAGGAGAAAGTAATGCTGAACATTACGAAGAATATTATTACTTATTACAAACTTTAATTACCGATTGGCGTGAAAAATTCAATTGTGGAGATTTCCCTTTTATAGTTGTTCAACTTCCATTATTTATGCAACAGCAAAAAGACCCATCTAATGGAGATTGGGCTAATATGCGAGATATTCAACATCGAATTGCTAAAGAAACTCCTAATACTTATTGCGTTTGTACAATTGATTTAGGAGAATGGAACGATATTCATCCATTAAAAAAGCAGCAAGTTGCAAATCGTGTTTCATTAATGGCTCAAAATGTGGCTTATAATAAAAATGTGGTTGCTTCTGGACCTACTATCAAATCTATGACTTCTTCTGGAAATACGGCAGTTTTAACCTTTGACAATATAGGTTCAGGCTTAGTTTCTATCGACAACAAACCTTTAAGAGGATTTGCTGTGGCTGGTGATGATTGTAAATTTTATTGGGCTGACGCTGTGATTTCAGGAAACAATATTAAAGTGTCGTCTAAAAAAGTTAAAGATCCTATTATTGTTCAATACGCATGGGCAGACAATCCTGGTAATTTAAACTTATATAACAAAGAAGGCTTGCCTGCTATGCCATTTTCTATAATTGAATAAAAAGTTGCAAGTAGTGAACAACTCACTACTTGCTATTTACACTGAATATATTATTAATATTTAAATACAATGAAAAAGACTGTTACTTTCGGAGAGATAATGCTACGATTAGCAACTCCCGGATACGAACGTTTTGGACAGAGCAATATGCTCAATGCTACTTTTGGCGGTGGAGAAGCTAATGTTGCAGTTTCTCTTGCAAACTATGGTATTCCTGTTAGTTTTGTAACTCGTTTACCAAAAAATGATATTGCAAAAGCCTGCACAAACGAACTTCGCGGACTTGGTGTTGATATCAACGATATTATTTACGGTGGCGACCGTGTTGGTATTTATTACCTTGAAACTGGGGCTGTGGCACGTGCTTCTAAAGTTATTTACGACCGTGCTCATTCTGCTGTTTCTGAAATTCAAGTAGGTATGATTGATTGGCACAAAGTTTTTGAAAATGCACAATGGTTTCATTGGACTGGTATTACTCCTGCCATTTCGCAAGGAGCAGCAGACGTTTGTCTCGAAGCTCTTAAAGTGGCTAAAGAAATGGGTATTACAATTTCGTGTGACCTTAATTACCGTAAAAACCTTTGGAAATATGGTAAACGTGCCGATGAAGTTATGCCTGAATTAGTTGCTTATTGTGACGTTATACTTGGCAACGAAGAAGACGCAGAAAAAGCATTATTAATAAAACCTGAAGGAGTTTCCGTTACTGATGGTAAAGTTAATGCTGATGCTTATCTTTCAGTTTCTAAACAAATAATGGCAAAATTCCCTAATGCTAAAAAGGTTATCACTACACTTCGTAGCAGTATCAATGCTAACAACAACAATTGGGCTGGAGTTCTTTACGATGGAAAAACTCTTTATAAATCACGTGAATATCAAATAACACACATTGTTGACCGTGTTGGAGGAGGCGACTCATTTATGGGTGGACTTATCTATGGATTACAAACCTATACAGGCAACGATCAAAAAGCCCTTGACTTTGCTGTTGCAGCATCTTGCTTAAAACACACAATCTATGGAGACTACAATCGTGTTACCGTAGAAGAAGTTGAAAAACTTATGGGTGGCGACGCAAGCGGTCGTGTGTCTAGATAAGATATTGAAGAGTTAAACAATTATTTTGTTGAGTTGCACTAAAAGCGGTCGTGTATCTAGATAAGATATTGAAGAGTTAAACAATTATTTTGATTAGTTGCACTGCAAGTGGTCATGTATCTAGATAAGATATTGAAGAGTTAAACAATTATTTTGTTGAGTTGCTCTGCAAGCAGTCATGTATCTAGATAAGATATTGAAGAGTTAAACAATTATTTTATTGAGTTGCACTGCAAGCAGTCATGTATCTAGATAAGATATTGAAGAGTTAAACAATTATTTTGTTGAGTTGCTCTGCAAGCAGTCATGTATCTAGATAAGATATTGAAGAGTTAAACAATTATTTTATTGAGTTGCACTGCAAGTGGTCATGTATCTTTCCTGAAAGGAAAAATATAGTTAACCCCCAGTAAAACTGGGGGTCAAAATAACAGAACTACACGACCTGAAAGGTCGAATTATTATTATAGATTTAGCAAACACAATATTATGAGTTACACGAAAAACCTTTTTCACATTATTTTTAGAACTAAAAATAGTAAATATACTATACCAGAAAGTTCAGAAAAAGAATTATACAATTATATCGGAGGAATAGTTAAAAATAAGAAATCATTTTTAATTGAAATAGGAGGAATACAAAATCATATACATTTGTTTGTTGATTTACATCCATCTATCAGTTTATCTGATTTTGTAAAAGATATAAAAGTATCAACTTCGATTTTTTTTAAACAAAATAAAGATAAGTTTCCCAATTTTGAAGGTTGGGGAGAAGGCTTTGGAGGTTTTTCGTATTCATTTTCGCACAAAGATAATGTGATAAAATATATAAAAAATCAAAAGGAACATCACAAAGCAATTAGTTTTGAAAATGAATATCGAAGTTTTTTAGAAAAATTTGACATTAACATTAATGAGCAATATTTTCTGAAAGATTAATTGTTACTTATTATATTGTTAGACCTTTCAGGTCTATTTTCGAGAGGGTAATCTACCCTCAGTTTCACTGAGGGTTAACACTATTGCCTACTACGTAGGCTCTGAGCTAAGACAAAATTTTAATTATACGAATAATTAAAGTTATATTAGATATTTAAGTTATATTAGATATTTAAATATAGTTCTAATTATCGCTGTATAATTTGAATTGTGTAGGAAAATATAGTACTTAACATTATAATGAGCAATATTTTCTAAAAGATTAATTATTACTTATTATATTGTTAGACCTTTCAGGTCTATTTTCGTGAGGGTAATCTACCCTCAGTGAAACTGAGGGTTAACACAATTGCCTACTCCGTAGGCTTTGTGTAGGCAATCTACCCTCAGTTTCACTGAGGGTTAACACAATTGCCTACTACGTAGGCTCTGAGCTAAGACAAAATTTGAATTATACGAATAATTAAAGTTATATTAGATATTTAAGTTATATTAGATATTTAAATATAGTTAACCCAAAAGGGCAGAAAGATTTTTTCCTGAAAGGAAAAATATAGTTAACCCCCAGTAAAACTGGGGGTCGAAATACCAAAACTACACGACCTGAAAGGTCGAATTATTATTACTAAACTTATTAAAAATAAAACAATATGTCAAGATTTAAACGTTTAGACGTCCTTAATACAATGATTTCTACAGGTATAGTTCCATTGTATTATAACAGTGATATTGAAAAAGTAAAAACTGTTGTTAAAGCTTGTTATTTAGGAGGTGCAAGAGTTTTTGAATTTACAAATCGTGGAGATTATGCACACGAAGTATTTGCAGAAATCAACAAATGGTGTGCAAACGAATGTCCAGAAATGATGATGGGTGTAGGTTCGGTGTTAGATCCAGCAACTGCTGCTCTTTACATTCAACTTGGTGCAAACTTTATTGTATCTCCATTACTTAACCCTGAAATGGCAAAAGTTTGCAATCGTAGAAAAATTGCTTGGCTTCCTGGCTGTGGCACTTTATCAGAAATTAACCTTGCCGAAGAACTTGGTTGTGAAATTGTTAAAATATTTCCTGGTAAAGAAGTTGGAGGACCTTCATTTGTAAAAGCCATCAAAGCTCCATGTCCTTGGACCAACATTATGCCTTCTGGTGGAGTTACTACCGACCTTGAATGTCTTGAATCTTGGTTTTCGGCTGGTGTTGCTTGTGTTGGATTGGGTTCTCAACTTACAAAAGACTTTTCAACAATCACAGAAAAGATTGCTGATGCTATTGATTTTGTTAAACAATTTAAAAATAAGAAATAATTATGAAAAACATATTTGATATATCTGGCAAAAACGCTGTTGTTACAGGTGGTGCAGGTGTTTTAGGTGGTAGTATTGCCAAACATCTTGTTGAACAAGGAGTGAATGTTGTTGTTCTTGGACGTCACGAACAAAACACAATGGAAAAAGTTGAAGAACTAAAAAAAATAGGAACAGCACAAGTAATGGGAGTAGTTTCTGACGTTCTCAACATTGAAAAACTAAAACAAACACGTGACGAAATTGATAAAGCATGGGGTGGTGTTGACATACTTGTAAACTGTGCTGGAGGCAACGTTCCTGGAGCTACAATTCCTGACGACAAAGACGTTTTTCAAATGAAAATAGAAGACTTTGAAAAAGTTACCTCAATAAACATGAATGGAACAGTATATCCATCAATAGTATTTGGAGAATCTATGGCTAAAAAAGGAGCAGGTTCAATCATAACAATTTCATCAATGGCTTCATATTCTGCAATAACACGAGTTTTAGGATATACAGTTGCAAAACATGGTATTGATGGTTTCACACAATGGATGGCACAAGAAATGGCAATAAAGTTTTCAGAAAAGATACGAGTAAATGCCATAGCTCCAGGCTTTTTTATTGGCAATCAAAACCGTGCATTATTAATCAATCCAGATGGTTCATTAACAGAACGTTCAAAGAAAGTGATGGCTCGCACACCAATGCGTCGTTTTGGTGACATCACAGAACTTAATGGTGCCGTTCAATTTCTTTGTTCCGAAGCAGCATCATTCATCACTGGCATAGTTATGCCTGTTGATGGAGGCTTTAGCTCTTTTAGTGGAGTGTAATTAATTAATGAATTAATGAATTAAGGAATAAAGGAAATCTAAACTTGATAATTAATAAATCAAAGAATTATATTAAATGAAATATAATATTTTCCTTTATTCCTTAATTCTTTAAAATATAAATTATAATCATGATTGATAATACCAAAAGTCAATTTAGAGAAGATTTGCGAAATAGGACTAAATCTTTTGCTTTACGTGTTATAAAATTATTTCAAGCGTTACCTCAAACATGAGAAGCACAAGTGATTGGCAAACAATTATTAAGATCTGCAACTTCAGTTGCTGCTAATTATAGAGCAGCATGTCGTGCACGTTCAACAAATGAATTTTATAGCAAAATATGTATAGTAATTGAAGAATCTGATGAATCTTTATTTTGGATTGAAATGCTTTCTGATGCACAAATTGTTAAACACGAAATGTTAACTAATTTGCTACAAGAATCAGAAGAGATATTAAAAATCATGGTTTCGATTAGAAATAAGTATAAGCAATTTATTAAATAATATGGAATTAGTTATTAGAGAATTCATCTAACTTAAATTCCTTAATTTTTATAACAAGTATAATTATTAAGATTTCATCAAACTTGATTTCCTTAATTTCTTAATTCCTTAATTCCTTAAATAAAAATGTTAGAAAAAACGTTTCGTTGGTTTGGACCAAACGATAAAATAACACTTGATATGTTAGTGCAAATGGGGGTTGAAGGCGTTGTTACAGCTCTTCATCATTTACCTATTGGAGTGGTATGGACAAAAGATGAAATCATGAAACTTAAAAACATGATTGAAGCTAAAGGGCTTCGTTGGTCGGTTGTAGAATCTTTACCCGTTAGCGAAGACATCAAAACAAAAGGTAAAAACTATAAACAACATATCGAAAACTATAAAATTTCGCTTCAAAACTTAGGTGAATGTGGTGTTGATACTGTTTGTTATAACTTTATGCCTGTATTAGATTGGACTCGTACCGAACTTAAATACAAACATAAAGGTGGTGGTGAAGGTCTTTACTTTCATTTTCCTACCTTTGTAGCCTTCGACGTATTTATTCTTAAACGTGAAAACGCAGCTAATGATTATACTGCAGATATTGTTAAAGAAGCAGAAGAAATCTACAAAAAAATGAGTCAAGAAGATCAAGACAAACTTGTTTACATTATAATTGTTTTAACACAAGGATTTGTAAACGGAGTTATCGATGGTTCTGTTAAAGACCCTAAAAAAGTATTCTTAGACTACATTTCTACATACAAAAACATTGGTAAAGACCAACTTCGTCAAAACTTAAAAGACTTTATCGACGAAATGGTTCCAGTTTGTGAACAATACAACGTAAACCTATGTATTCACCCAGACGATCCACCATATCCAGTTTTGGGAATGCCTCGTATTTTAGGTTGTGCCGATGATATTCGTTGGTTGAGAAATGCAAATCCATCACTTCGAAACGGCTTAACATTCTGTACTGGTTCGTTATCAGGACGTAGAGAAAACGATTTACCTGCTATTGCAGAAGAATTTGCCGACGCTATCCACTTTGTACACTTACGTAACACTCAGCATCTTTCTGACCGCAGTTTCTACGAATCGGGTCACCTTTACGGTTCACTTGATATGCCAAAAATTGTTGAAGTTCTTTTACGTGAACAACGAAGAAGAATCAAAGAAGGACGCAAAGACATTCGTATGCCATTCCGTCCTGACCACGGTATACGTCTTTTGACCGACCTTGACAAAGATATCTACAATGTTGGATATCCTCTTATTGGGCGTATGCGTGGACTTTGCGAAATCGATGGCCTTCAAACGGGTATTGCTGCAATGCTTGATAAATAATCTTTGTAATGATAAAGGAAATCATATTAATATGATTTCCTTTATTTTTTTATCGGCAAATTTTTGTATTTTTTATCGACTTTTTTTGTATATTTTACAATATATAATTATATTTGCTTCACTAAACAATTTAATTAAAAACCAAAATGAAACAAATAAACTTTTTAAAACTAATTAGTATTTTAGTAATCCTTTCAATTGGATTAATATTTTCTTCTTGTAATAAAGAAAATGATGATGAAATAAACCTAGCAAATTTAACTGGTAAAATTTGGAAACCTGTTAAAACAGATAAAAGTTTAAAATCACCAGTTAATCAAATAGAATTTTGTAACATATTAGAATTTAAATATGCTAGCAATGTACATTGTTATCATATTGAAGATGAAAACTGTATTGATGATGGTATAATTCAATATAAATTTGATAACGAAACTAATACTATCATTTTAGAAAAAGATAATGATCTTCAAGAATATGGGATTATTGATTTAACAAACAATAAATTAGTTGCAAATTATTACAGAAAAACACAATTAAATGAATATATTATCTACGATAGTATAACATTCGAAGCAATAGACGAATTGCCTTATCCGATAAAACAATAATCAATAATCTAAGTTTTATATAATCGATATTATATTATTATTGTCCGAGAAAACATTTTTTCGACCCAAAAAATAAAATAATTAAGGCTATCTCAATTTAGAGATAGCTTTTTTGTAATATTGTGATTGTTAAAAAAATAATATTACAAAAACTAAATTATGAATAAATCATCAATAACAATATTATAACAACTATTAAATTTAATAGTTTGGAAAATTTTTAACAGTATTATCTCAGAAATCAATTAATTTTCATCTAGAGCGCAGTATAAGAATATATTATTATTTAAAAGTCATTATTACTAATAAAAAACAAAAGAATTCTATTGTTAGCATTAAGCCAAATCTAATTTTTGTTTATTAAATTATTTATTTTTATAAATAAAAATCTTTTTACACGGATGTTTTTCTATAGCATATTGCTTAATATTAGCAAATAATTTGTGCAATGCAAAAAGTTATGATGAAAATAGATTTAATACAGATTATAACCCAATAGATAATATTTATAATAAACCAGAATGTATTAATAACTTTTACTAAATAAAAATACACTGGTTATCTTTATTTGTTTGATTTTTATGATTAATATATATTTTTTTTAATCATTTACTCTTCAATTTCATTTCTACACTCTTATATTTTAAATATTTTGTTTATTTTTTTTAGTTTTGTGTGTTTAAATGTTAATATTTGTTAACGGCTAATTGTCTCTTAGCTCTTATGTGATGAATAATCGCTCTAAAAATTCTGTCTCTTAGCCCTTATGTGATGATTAATCGCTCTAAATTTTCAGTCTCTTAGATGTTATGTGATGGATAAAATTCATTTTTTTTTGTCTCCTAGCTCTTATGTGAAGATTAATTGCTCTAAATTTTCGGTCTCTTATTCCTTATGTGACGATCAATCGCTCTAAATTTTCTCTCTCTTGACTCTTATATATGTTAACAAATGTTAAAATATTTAAATTTTGTATCTTATTTTGCAATCAGGAAGACTAAAGGATTATCACATGTCTATTAATAGACACAATATTATGTCTCATGAATAATCACATGTCTAATAAGAGACCATTTATTTTGTCTCAAGGATCATCACATAAGGGTCAAATGATGAAAAAAACGTCTCATTAATCATCACATAAGGGTTAAGAGACCAAATATTTTGTCTCATTATTCATCACATAAGAAATAAGTGACTAATAATCTTATTCGATGATACGTCACATAATATACAAGTTGAGAGTTTTATGTTTAAATTTTAGGTACTTGTTACTCAAGTGACGCATTTTTAGGTGTAATGATAGGTTTCAATTTATATTGGGAGCGTTTTTTACGTTTAATAATAGCAATTATAATAGTCAAGAGACGATTTTGAATGTCTCATAAATCACAACATAAGGGTTATGTTTAAAAAAAATTGTCTTAAGAATATCAACATGATATATATATCGTTAATATTTATTATATATGAATATCATAAAACAATCTAGTTATTAATTATCAAATCTAACGAAATATCACATTACTCTTTAGAATGTGATATTTTTATTATCTAATTAATATTATAAATCCTATTACGCTAAAAAACCCAAAGCAAATATCTTAATGTATTTGCTTTGGGTTGTTGTAATATTTTCTTCTAATATATATATAAGTGTATTCCTCCACGTTTATGATTACTGTAATTTGTTAATAGATACCATTCCCCCAAAAAGGATTTGTTTTGATATACTATCTTGTGTCTTAAAAAGCTCCTTCGACTTCGCTCAGGATGACAGCAACTTGTTAATAGAGAGATGGGGGTGAGAGGAAATAGGGCGACTTTGTCGCCCTATTTCCTCTCCACTCCCTCCCCAAAAACGGCGACTTTCTTGTCATTCTGAGCGAAGTCGAAGGATCTTCCTCTCCACTCCCTCCCCAAAAACGGCGACTTTCTTGTCATTCTGAGCGAAGTCGAAGGATCTTCCTCTCCACTCCCTCCCCAAAAACGGCGACTTTCTTGTCATTCTGAGCGAAGTCGA
>JAKSUC010000052.1 GCA_024413595.1 Bacteroidales bacterium | reverse complement strand
GCCGCCGAGTATCTGGGTAATTTATCTGGGTTGCTCTTCTATGTATTTATATATAAATCAAAAAAAAATCAAAAATATTCAATTATTTTTATGGAATTTTATGTTAATTTGTATCTATATATAAAGTTCAATCATAAAATATACTTATATGAAACCAAACTTAAATAAACAAGTGCAAAACAATTTACCTTTGTAACGTAATCAATATATAATGTTAATATAATGAATATATCTAAGACACTTTTTGCCCTCATGGGCGCAACTCTGCTGAGCGCCAGTGCGCTTGCAGAGACAGAAACACCAAGTCTCGTCGATTACGACGTAAATGGTGACGGCACAGTCGCAGAAGGCGAACAAGCCTATGAACTTAAATCTGCCGACGACCTTTACTGGTTTGCCAACTATGTAAACCAACTTGGCGATAATCTCAAAGCCAATGCAATATTGGCAAACGATATTGTGGTAAACACATTAGAGTTTAAAGATGGCGAAATTGTTACCGATGGTAAAAATTATAGCGAATGGACACCAATAGGATATTTTGATAGTGAAAAGAGAAAGCATTATTATTACGCAGGCACATTCGATGGCATGGGGCATACAATCAGTGGACTTTATATTAATGAAGATAATTCTGATTATATCGGTTTGTTTAGTGAGACTGGCAATAATTCTACTATTAAAAATGTTGGAGTCGTAGATTCTTATTTTAAGGTGGCTTCCAAATCTTTTTATTGTGTAGGTAGCATAGCTGGAAGCAGTAATGGTAAAATCATCAATTGTTACAGCAATAGTACGATTGTTGCACCTAAATATAATAATACAGCTGGTGGTATTTGTGGAGAAAATAGATATGGTTCTGAAAATCAAAATAGTTATTTTGTCGGCTCTATTATTTGTAATGATAATAGTGAAGGTGATGAATATGAGGGCGTAGGAGGAATTTGCGGAAGGGATTATGGTGGTCAGTTCGTAAAATGCTATTATTTAGATGGTTGTTGCCAATATACAAATGGATGTGGTTCTGCAATGACCATAATACAATTCAATTCAGGTGAAGTTACATACAATTTTGGTGGCGACTGGGGACAAGACTTAAGTACTCCAAACACTTTCCCTGTCTTATACGGAAAAAAAGTATATAAATATGGTAGTTCATATACTAACGAAAAGATAACTGATTTTGACGAAAATGGCTTTCATGAAATTAGCGACGGTGTTTATGCTTACCAAGAACCCGAAGTTATCGACGGCGTTTTCCAAATTGCCAATGCTGGTAATCTCTATTGGTTTGCCGAATATGTAAATGCTGGACATACCACGATAAATGCTGTACTTACAAATGATATTGTTGTTAATGAAAATGTATTAAACGACGATGGCACTTTGAATATTGGTATGACTTTTATGGAATGGACACCAATAGGATATTCCTATTATGATTGGGACGCATTTAAAAATATATCAATGGCATATCAAGGAAATTTCGATGGGCAAGGTCATATCGTCAGTGGATTGTATTTAAACAATTCAAATCAAGATTATGTAAGTCTGTTTGGATATAATGAAGGAACCATTCAAAATGTAGGCGTTGTTGATTCCTATTTTTATGGAAAATATAATGTCGGTGGCGTGTGCGGATGCACAGATGGAGGAAAAATTAAAAATTGTTTTAGTTCAGCCACTGTAATAGGTAAAAGCAATGTTGGTGGTGTGTGCGGAAACACACAGGGTAATATAGAGAATTGCTACAATATCGGTTCGGTTAGTGGAATTGATAATGGTTATGGTAATGTTTATGTTGGTGGTGTGGTAGGTTATGATTTGGCTTCAGGCTCACTTGTGAAAAATTGTTATACAACGGGAATTATTAAAGAAAATGGAATTAAAATAAACAAGGTGTTAGGGGATGCTCCATACGGTGACCCTGTTAATTGCTATTACCTTGCCGATACCGAAGATGGCAAAGGCGGTATGACTGCCGAACAATTTGCAAGCGGTGAGGTTGCATACAAACTTGGTGACGCATTTTTCCAGACAATTGGTAAAGATGCTTTGCCTGTTCTCGATAGCAAACACGACAAGGTTTATAAGACAAGTCCTTGTACTATTGCATATTCAAATAAAGAAAATACCGTTCGTGAACACGTTTTTGATGAAAATGGTTTTTGTCGATGTGGAGGTTATCAAACTGCTGAGAAGAACGACGATGGTTACTACAAAATTGCCAATGTGGGTAATCTCTACTGGTTTGCCGAATATGTAAACCAGGGTGGCGATAAACTCAAAGCCAATGCAATATTAATGGATGATATTGAGGTAAATAAATTAGAGTTTAAAGATGGCGAAATTGTTACCGATGGTAAGGATTATAGAGTATGGAGTCCGATAGGATATTATGATGATCAACACTGGGATCGATATTATTATCAAGGCACATTCGACGGCAACGGACATACAATCAGCGGACTTTATTTTAATAATTCAAATAAAAGTAATGTTGGTTTGTTTGGATATAATGAAGGAACCATTAAAGATGTTGGCATTGTTGATTCCTATTTTTATGGGAAAGATTATGTCGGTGGAGTATGTGGAGATAATATTAATGGCACAATAAAAAATTGCTATAATATGAGCATGGTTAGTGGGAATAATTATATTGGTGGAGTGTGTGGAGAAAATATTGGAACATTAGAAAATTGCTATAATATGAGCATGGTTAGTGGTAATTATTATATTGGTGGTGTGTGTGGAGCTAATTGTGGAACATTAGAAAATTGCCACAATATAGGTGCGGTTAGTGGTAATGATTATATTGGTGGTGTGTGTGGTAAAAATTTTTATGCTGACGACTATGACCAAACTATCATAACATGCTACAATATGGGCAAGGTTAGTGGTAATGATTATATTGGTGGAGTGTGTGGACAAAATGAAGGATTACGCATTATCAATAGTTATAATACTGGTGCAGTTAGTGGTCGTAATTATATCGGTGGCATTAGTGGAGATAATTATGCTAACTCTTGCGGAAATGAAGATGTTTACATAACTAATTGTTATAATATAGGAGAGGTTACAGGAACTGAACATGTCGGAAGTTTGGCTGGTGATAATAATGGTTTAATAGATAATTGCTATTATCTTTTAGGAGATGATGATAATGCTATACAAAAAACAGCAGAACAATTTGCCAATGGTAAAGTAGCAAAATTGTTACGTGATGGTGAAAAAGGTGAAGTTTGGGGACAAGATTGTTCTAAAGAAAATTCATTACCTGATTTATCTGGAAAATTATTCTATAAAATTGAATTTGTTGATACTGATTTAAAATCTGTTAAATTTGATAATTCATTAGGATATACCATAACAGAACAACCATCAAAAACAGGAACTACATTTTCTGGTTGGTATAATAACCCTGAATTTAAAGGAGATGTAATAACATCTATTTCTGCCAATACTGTAACAGAAAATATAAAATTATATCCTAAATTTATAGCCAACAAACATAATATTGTATATTATTTAGATAATGCTGAATACAAGAAAATTGAATCTGTTGATTATGGAACAAAACTTACATTAATCGACAATCCAACTAAAGAAGGTTACACTTTTTCTAATTGGTTAGGATTACCAGAAACAATGCCTGATAATGATGTTGAAGTAAAAGGTAGTTTTACTATCAATAAATACAAAGTTACATTTAATATTGAAGGTGTTACCTCATCAATTGATGTAACATATAATGAAAAAGCTATCTATTCTGGTACAACTCCATCAAAACCAGAAGACGATAAAAATACATACGAATTTTCAGGTTGGAAATCTAATATTGACGGCATAACAATAGATTCTCCGATAAAATCAGCAGTTACATTCACTGCACAATTTAAATCAACTGCAAAACCTGATGGTGGAAATTCTGGAAATAATAAATACAAAGTTACATTTAATATTGAAGGTGTTACCTCATCAATTGATGTAACATATAATGAAAAAGCTATCTATTCTGGTACAACTCCATCAAAACCAGAAGACGATAAAAATACATACGAATTTTCAGGTTGGAAATCTAATATTGACGGCATAACAATAGATTCTCCAATAAAATCAGCAGTTACATTCACTGCACAATTTAAATCAATTGCAAAACCTGATGGTGGAAATTCTGGGAATGGTAACAATGGAGGAAACGGAACTCCAGTTTCAAATGTTAATGAACAAACTGTTAAAGTTTGGGGATATAACCAAACAATATTTATTGAAACAGGAACTGAAATATTCGACAGCCAAATAAAAGTATATGATTTAAATGGACGTTTAATCAAATCAGAATCTTTAACAAGTTCTCACGCTGAAATTACTATTAATAAAAAAAGTGTGGTTATTGTAGTGATAAATAAAATAAGTTATAAGGTTGCGTTGTAATATTTATCTATATTAAATAAAAGGCGAACAGAAAACTGTTCGCCTTTTTTGTTATAGAATGTTCTTTATTTTTCTTTTCCCCAAAAAAAGGTTTTATTCTGTTTTTCTCTCTTGTGTCTTACTTATTAATTAAAAAGATCCTTCGACTTGTTAATAGAGATTTTCTCCCTCTCCCCTCCCCCAAACGGCGACTTCATGTCATCCTGAGCGTAGTTGAAGGATCTATTTATTAAAAATCAAGAATAGAAATCAATAAAAAATACCAAGTATCGGAAAATTTAAATAATTCTTTCCGTAAGTGTCAACGTTAATTAATTTTATAATAAACAAACTATTTAGCAGCGTTAGCACCAGAAACAATTTCGATAATTTCGTTAGTGATAGATGCTTGACGAACTTTATTGTAACTAATATTAAGTTCTTTGATAAGTTCAGAGGCATTATCAGTTGCTTTGTTCATCGAAGTCATACGCGCACCTTGTTCACCAGCTGCACTTTCAGCAAGAATAGATAAAAATTGAGTTTTTAACCATTGTGGTATCATTTTGTTCACAATTGTTAATTTGTCTGGTTCAAAAATATAATCAGATTTATATTTTGATTCTTCGGTTTTAAATTGAAGAGGAAGGAAATTTTCTATTTCAGTGTTTTGAACAGCAGCATTAACAAATTTATTGTAAATTATTTTAATGTCATCAAATTCACCATCAACAAAAAGTTTTGTAATTTCTTCGGCAATAACACCAGCAGTTTGATACGAAACTTTGTCGATAGATTCGAAATCAGATTTATAAAGAATTAAACCACGTTTACTAATTTGCTCAGAAACTTTTTTACCAATACCATAGTATTGAATGTTGATATTAGGATTAATATCTTTTTGTTTTTTATCAAATTCAACAACAGATTTAATAATATTACTATTAAAAGCACCACAAAGACCTTTGTTAGAACTTATAGCAATAACAAGAATGTTTTTAATAGGACGAATTTTAGTGTAAATATTATCATTATCGTCAGCAAGAGTTTCGGTTAAAAGCGATAACATTTCCTGCATTTTATGTTTATAAGGAGAAATTTTGGTAGCAAAAAGTTGAGCTTTTCTTAATTTAGCAGCAGCAACCATTTTCATAGCGGATGTTATCTGACGAGTGGAAGTTACACTCGCAATTCTATTACGAATTTCTTTTAAATTTGCCATAATTTTAATTTTTACAAGTAAACAAATTTACAAAATCATGTTGTTAAAACAAAATTTTTGAGTTGTTTTTTTATTATTGTTTCTCAATATACTTGTTTTGTTCAATAGAAAATTGATATGTTTTTGTTATTGATTCTTTATCAATTAGTTTATATTTTTCAGCATTTTCATCAATCCATTCTGGTGATTGATTAATGTGAGTTGTTATAATATCAAACATTTCTTGTTGAGATTCTTCTATATTGTAATTTCCTGTATATATTTCTGATTCATTATCATAAAGGAAATAATCTTGTTCAATATCAAAATCAAAAACTCTTTTAATAACAAAATTTGTAGTTAAAATATCAATAGAAATAGATTCAGATTTATTAATGTCGCCTTCTTCAGTGTGAGAAATAAAAAATGCGTAATTTTCTTTACCTATTTTATTCATGTTGATATAAACATTGTAATAATATTGAGCATGATATGGTTCAGAACCTAAAGATGCAATTTTTTCAAGTTTATTATCATAATATTTTAAAATAAATTTTTCTTCTTGGGCATTTGTAGCCATTACATCCATAATAACATTATTTAAAGCAGCCACATAAATATAAGTTTCATTATTATAAATAAAAGGCATGGAAAATAAAATTTCAGGATCGCAAGGTAAAGGACCATCAAAACCTTCTTCTTGTTCTTCACTATATTCTATAACAGGACGTTGAGAAGGAGGATAAAGAAAATCTATTATATCATCATCTTTTAAATTTGATATAGGAGAAGCTAAAGGTTTAATTTTGCATACCTTAGAGTTATCAATAGTATTAGAATTTTGAGAGCTACTACATGATGCAAAAAAAGAAGCCAAGATTAATAAAGATAAATATTTAAATTTCATGATAAAAAAAATTATTGTTCAACATATTGTAATTCTAAATTACTAAAAACATAATTTGTAACAGAACTATCGCAAGGTATAAGGTCATAGTCAAAAGTTTCAGTATTTAGATTTTTAACTTCAAAATTATTGTGAGTAACTTTTAAATCGTAAAATTCTTTGTTAGAAGGAATAATTTCCACAACATTATTATAAGATTCAGGAGCATCAATGTTCCACATAATATTGTCGAAAGAAGTTTCTATACCAAATAAATACGACAATTTGTTAGTTTCAAAAAGTTTTAGAGACATAGACTCAGAAAAACTTTGATTAGTAAGGAAATAATTTGTAAGTAAAGCAACAGAATTAGGACCAATTTTTACAAATTTAGAATTAAAATCATAATCAGCATCTTGAGGAGCTAATAAAGTTGTATCAGTAATACCAACTTGATTTTTAATAGATATATCTCCATTATTTTCAGATAATAAATAATGGTCAATTAAACAAAAATTACATCCTAAGTCGATATAATAATCATGACAAAGTTCAATAAAAAGGAGTTTAGAACTGTCAACCAAAATTCTACTAGCAAACGAAACAGTAGCATCATTATAATTTGGAAACAATTTGCTTAAAATAGTCTCAGAACTAGGAATATTTAAACTATCGTCACAAATTTGATAATCAATAAATTTATTATTATTAATAATATTATCTTGTTGAGAATGATTATCCCTATTATTACAAGAAACACATAAAAATAAAATAGGGAAAAATAAAAGGAAAGCAAATCTATTGTTCATAATAAGATAATAATTAAAAAAAGAGAGAGTTTTAAATTAAACTCTCTCTATAATAAAACTAAAAGTAATCTATTTAAATCTATCAGCAACGTCTTTAGCTACAATAGTAATTGCGTTTGTAATTTCATCGTTGATAATACCTTTAGACAAAGGATTAAGAATATCATCTTTATGAGCATTTTCAAGAACATCGATGAATTCATTTTCAAAATCCTTAATTTTGTTTAAAGGAACATCTTTCATCAAATTATGAGTACCGCAATACAAAATAGCAATTTGTTGTTCAACTCTATAAGGGTGATATTGAGGCTGTTTAAGAATTTCAACATTTCTACGTCCTTTTTCAAGAACGGCAACAGTAGCAGCATCAAGATCAGAACCAAATTTAGAGAAAGCCTCAAGTTCACGGAATTGAGCCTGGTCAAGTTTCAAAGTACCCGCAACCTTTTTCATAGCTTTAATTTGAGCGTTACCCCCAACACGCGAAACCGAAATACCAACGTTAATAGCAGGACGCACACCAGCATTAAACAAATTAGTTTCCAAGAAAATTTGTCCGTCAGTAATAGAAATAACGTTAGTTGGAATATATGCCGAAACGTCACCAGCTTGTGTTTCAATAATAGGTAAAGCGGTAAGAGAACCACCACCTTTAACCAAATGTTTAATTGAAGGCGGGATGTCGTTCATTGTACGCGCCACGTCATCATTAGCAATGATTTTAGCAGCACGTTCCAAAAGACGTGAATGCAAATAGAAAACATCACCAGGATAAGCTTCACGTCCCGGTGGACGACGAAGAAGTAAAGAAACTTCACGATACGAAACAGCTTGTTTACTTAAATCGTCATAAACAATTAAAGCAGGACGACCCGTATCACGGAAAAATTCACCAATAGCAGCTCCGGCATATGGAGCATAATATTGAAGAGCGGCAGGTTGACTTGCAGTAGCCGAAACAATAACAGTATAAGGCATTGCACCTTTTTCCTCTAAAGTTTTAGCAATACTAGCAACGGTAGAACCTTTTTGTCCAATAGCAACATAGATACAATAAACAGGTTCCCCTTTGTCGTAAAATTCTTTTTGGTTGATAATAGTGTCGATAGCAATAGCGGATTTACCAGTTTGACGGTCACCAATAATTAACTCACGTTGACCACGCCCAACAGGTATCATTGCGTCGATAGCTTTCAAACCAGTTTGAAGTGGTTCAGTAACAGGTTGTCGGTAAATAACGCTCGGAGCTTTACGTTCTAGAGGCATGTTGTAACGCTCTCCAAGAATATCTCCTTTGCCGTCGATAGGTTCACCCAAAGTGTTGATAACACGTCCGAGAAGACCTTCACCTACGTCGATAGAAGCAATTTGCCCAGTGCGTTTAACAGAAGAACCTTCGTGAATACCTTCAGAAGATCCAAGCAAAACAGCACCAACATTATCTTCTTCAAGATTAAGAACAATGCCTTTAACACCGTTCTCAAACTCGATCATTTCGCTTGCCTGAACGTTTGACAAACCATAAATGAGTGCGGTTCCGTCAGCTACTTGCAAAACACTGCCCACTTCTTGCAGTTGAATGTCATTGTTAAGACCTTGCAATTGACGCTTCAATATTTCGGAAACCTCACCCGGTTTTATAGAAGCCATAGTATAGGATTTTTATTTATTATTAATCAATTTATCTTTAAAAATAGACAACTGAGTTTTTACACTCGCGTCATATTGTTTATCATCAACATTTATAATAACTCCACCTATAATGGAATTATCAATTTGAGTTGAAAGTTCAACTTTACAGCCAGGATTTGATTTAATAACCAAATCTTTAATTGAATTATTCAATTCGCTTGAAGATTCAACAGCCGAAGTAATTAAAACTTTCGTGATATTTTTGTTTCTATTATAATATCCTGAATAATTTAAACAGATGATTTTTAGATAATTTTCACGTTTGTTTTTAACCAAAAGTTTAAAGAAGTCTAATGTTAAAGGACAAATATTTTGACCAAACATCTGTTTAAAAGTCTCAATTTTAACGTCATCAGCTAAAACAGGACTTTCTAATAGAATTTTAAAATCAGGCATAGTGTTGATACAAGTAAGAATGTTACTCATATCATCTCTAACTTGATCTTCGCAACCGTTTTGAGTTGCAATTTGAAACAACGCCTTAGCGTATCGAACCGAAATTTTACTGTTGTTCATATCAGCAACAATTAAAAGTTCTAATTAAGAGAAATATTCTTAACAAGGTCTTTCATATATTCGCTTTGTTTAGTATCGCTACTAAGTTCGTGGCGAAGAATTTTTTCAGCGATTTCAATAGAAAGTTGACCTACCTTTTCAGAAAGTTCTGCCATAGCAGATTCTTTTTCAGTTTGAATTTCAGCTCTAGCAGCTGCAATAATTTTATCAGCTTCGATTTTAGCAACATTTTGAGCGTCAGCAACTATTTTGTCTTTAGTAGCTTTAGCTTCGCGAAGCATTTCTTCACGTTCTGCACGAGCTTCTTTCATAATTTTTTCGTTTTCAATAGAAAGACGCTCCATCTGCTCTTTAGCTTCTTTAGCAGAATTAAGTTGACTTTCAATCGACTCTTCACGGTCTTTAATCATTTTTAAGACAGGTTTCCACGCAAACTTTTTCAATAAGAAAAGAAGTATTGCAAACGAAAGCACCATCCAAAATAAAAGACCGAAATCCGGTGTAACTAAACCCATGATTTTATATTTTTAAATAAAACAAAAAAGTCAAGAAATTATTCCGTCCTTTGCCAACCGCATTGTGACGGAATAAAATTGTGGAATTTTTTTTTCGAAAAAATCGAAATTAAGCCATAACTAAAAGGCAGCAAACAACTGCGAAGAAGGCAACACCTTCAACCAAAGCAGCAGCAATAATCATGTTAGATCTAATATCACCAACAGATTCAGGCTGACGTGCTATTGCTTCCATAGCTGCTGTACCGATTTTTCCAATACCAATACCAGCTCCAATAACGCTGAGACCAGCTCCAATACCAGCTCCAAATTTTGCCATATAGCCTATAGCTACAGCAGGATCTTGAATTGCGTCGAGCAAATAGCTCATAATTGTCATTAGTGTCATTTCTTATAAATTTAATTAGTATATAATTTTGTTTATTTCTTATTTAAAATTAATATATTTTGTATAATAATAATTATTATTTTTAACTTGAGCAACAAAATGAACTTCCCAAACACCTTTGTTATTTTTGATTGCTGTTAACGCACTTGGATTTATTTCAATATTTACTGTTGCAGTTAAAACATCAAATGTAATACTACATTTTATATCATCACTTGTATAATATTTATTATTTGAGTCCGAAATTTTGTATTCGTTTGTAAAATTAATAATCTCTTTAAATTTATCAGGGAATATATATGGAAATGATAATTTAAGTGTTTCTGATTTTTCTAATTGAGAATAATCACTAACTTCAACAGTATCTTTAACAACTAAATTAGAAATAGCTGTATATTGAAATTTGTAATCGTCAGATGTGTAAACATCAGTTTTGTTAGGAAACATAAAATTGTTCATCATATCATAATCACGAGTTATTGATAATTGGTAAGACTGATTAATTGATGTATTACAATAGTATGTTTTAACATATTCGTTAAACTCATCTTGAGCATTCTTAATAATATTGTTATATTTTTCTAATTTTTGTTCAGAAGCGAATTCTGCATCTTTAGCATTTAATTCTGATTGTTTAGAAATTTTTGGATAAGTTTCAGATTCGTTAATATCTTCAGTCAATTTTGTAAAAAATTTTTCAAAATATTCATAATTATCACCATAAATAACTTTAGGATCAATAAATTTATCCAAAATAGAAGATAAAGAAACTAATTTGGTTTGATAAGTAACGTCGTATGGAACAACTTGAGTAGTATCTTCATCTTCGCAAGCGCTAAAACCAATTGCAAATATCATTGCAACACTAAATAATTTTAATTTATTTATTTTCATTATAAAAATTAATTTGATTTTACAACTTCATTAGTTTCTTCATGTTCTTCAGCTACAGCCATTCCAAAATAAATAGCAGACAATAATGTAAATACGTATGCTTGAATAAAAGCAACCAATAATTCAAGACACGACATAAATATAGTAAACACTAAAGAACCAGCACCAACTGCATATGATTGAAACATAAATATTAAGGAGAAGAAACTTAATACAATAATATGTCCCCCTGAAATATTAGCAAACAAACGAACCATCAAAACGATAGGTTTTGTAAAAACCCCCATTATTTCTACAGCAGGAATAATAGGTGGAATTTTTAACCAAATAGGAACTCCTTTAGGCCAAAATATATCTTGCCAATATTCTTTTTTACCACTAAATGTTGTAATAACAAAAGTAAAACATGCTAAAACACAAGTTATTGCAATATTACCAGTTAAATTTGCTCCTCCAGGGAAAATTGGAATTAAACCTAATAGATTATTTAAGAAAATAAAGAAAAATACAGTCATTAAAAATGGCATATATTTATCAGCATGTTTTTTCCCAATAGAAGCAATTGCAATATCGTCACGAATAAATAATATAAGAGGTTCAACTAAATTATAAAATCCTTTTGGAGCTTTACCAATGTTTTTCTTATAATTTTTAGCCATACCAATAAAAATGATACAAAGCAAAATCATACTAAAAAACATAGCAAAAACATTCTTGGTAATAGAAAAATCCCAAGGACGAACTTCTTCACCATTAATTATTTCAACAATTTTACCGTTATATTTTTCAGATTTGCTAATTTGAAAACCTTCGTAACTTTGCTCACCATGATGAAAATTTGAAGAGCAGAAAACATGAAACCCAGAATTTTCGCTATATAAAATACATGGCAAAGGAACAGAAACGTGAGTTTCATTAATAGTTGCAATATGCCATTCGTATGCATCACCAATGTGATTCATAATAAATGGACCCAACTTAAAAGTACTTTTAGTAGTGTCTTCTTGCGCAAAAAGCGTAAAAGATGAAAATACTAATATAATAGCTAATAAAGCCTTTTTTAATAAATCCATAGCTAACAGTTATTTACCTTTCTGTAAGAAATTTCATTAAATATTTCCCAATTTATGAAATTATTTTATTAGTTGGACTTAAAAAAAGGATTTTTTTATATATTTTTTTTGTTATATCAATTATTATACTGATAATCAGCTATAAATTTAATAAAAATAAATCAATCACCTCTCCCCTCTTGCACGTTTTTCGAGATATATTCGCAAAGTTTCTGGATTATTTTTCCATCGTTGATGCATCCAAACCCATTGATCAGGATGGTTAAATATTATTCGAGAAATTGCATCATTTTGAATACGTGTATTTTCTATAATGTCATAAATTCCTTCTTTATTATAGTAAGGTTTAAGTTCAGGTTCAATTACAAAAGTGTAAGTATCATCATTATTGCGAATTGTATACATAGGAATAATAGCAGCACCAGTATCACAAGCAAGTCGAGAACATCCAATTGGTGTATATGCAGGAAATCCCATAAATTCAATAAACTCACCTTTTATATGTAGACTATCTTGGTCTGTCATAATAATTAAACATTCACCATTGTTAAGCAATTGAACAAGTTCATCATAACATTTATTACGTGTAATATTTCTCATTCCACGAGTTTCACGAAGATTAATCATTAATTGATTTAAAGCAGGATTTTTAATTTTGCTACTAACACCAGCAGATTTATAACCAAGTTGCGGAGGCATAAAAGCAGAAAATTCCCATCCAGGAGTATGTGTAACAAGACATAAAACACCTTTACCACGTTTATATGCTTCGCGCAAATAATTTTCACCTTTTATAGTGAAATATTTGCTAAAAAAATTCCAATCCTTTTTTTTGTTCCAAATAATATAATCAGTAAACGTTAAAGCAAGATTTTGAAAAATCTTAAATGATAGGTTTCGATACTGTCCTTTAAATCTTTCAGGACCAAGAATTTTAGAAAAATTATCATACATAATTTTTCGTTGTTTGCGAGATAACAAACAAATAAATTTTGATAGCTTTTTATTCCACCACAAAAGCAATTTGCGTGGACTTAAAGGAGCTAAAAAGAAAAATATTTTAAGAATAAAATTGATAATACGATTCCTTATAGGTCGTATCACCTTACGTTTAAACCAAGTTGCCACTTTTTAAAATATAAAATTACCGTTATAGTTATTTGGTGCAAATAAAATAAATTAAACAAATAATTGTTCTATTAAATTGAAAAAAAATTTAGTTTTTATATAAGAATTTAATATTGTTATAAATTCTTTACAGGCAAAAATAATTCCAATATAAATCAGTAAAAAAACAAAAATTTACAAAAGTATACAACAAAATCTAACAAAAAGCAAAGTTAATTTAAATAAAAAAAATGGTTTTGGAATAGTTTAAACGTCTTTTTGTGATTTTATTTAAAATGATAAGCAAACTATAAAATTAGCCATTGTTACAAATGTAAATATAAAATATTAGAGTAAAAATCTAAAAAAACTAATTGTAATTGGGAGCGAACAAAAAATATACCATTCATGAATACACTTTTGTCCATAACTTTTGATAAGTAAAAAAATTTTACACCTATTGTAAAATAATTTTACACTTTAGATTTTTGAGTAAAAATTAAAATATTGGAAATTAACAGATTAATATTTTGGCATAATGAGTGTAAAACACAATCGTAAAATTAAAAATAGAGATTGATAATAGATGAATGTAGTAAGTTTGATGATTATGTTTTTTTAATAACAAAAGTTTAGTTTTTATCTTATCAAAGTAAATTGGTTAAATAAAGTTCTCCAACCCCCTAACTATCGGAGAATGGATTGGCAGATGTGATATCTGCCTTTTTTATTTATCCCCTACCCCAAACATATTGATAAATTATTTATATTTGTAATAGAAAAAATTAATTAAAAAAAATGTCTTTATACGCTAATTTAAACGATAAAATTATTATAGACAACACAGAATGCACTGTGATAGGAATTTCTGTAATGTCGTATAAAGAAAAAAATGAATTTTATACTAATATTGAATATAAACTTTCAAAAGATAAAGATAAGTCTATATGGTATTTGTTAGACAATATAAGAAACAATATTTATATATTATTTTCAAAAATTAATGAAAATATTCCAAATATACATTTTTATAGAACGGCAAATTCTGAGAAAAATATAATTAAACAATATTTAGTATTATCAACAAAAGGGAATACTGATTTTAATCAAAAACAAATTATAACATATAATTATAAAGCAAGTGAACATGACTTTACTTTATACAGAAACAAAATTAAATATTATGGTATAAGAATATGGAATGGAATACAAAAAAAGGCTAATAATATAAACGATAATAATTTAATGAATAATTGTTTACCAATTATTTCAAAATTTCACGATGATAATAAAATAAAAAACAAAGCGTATAAAATTACAAACGGTTTTACGGTTGGCGATGGATTATTGATTAACGAACAAGAACATTTTGTTTTATCTCAATCTATTTCATTAATCAAAGATGAAACAACATACGAATATAAACTTTTTAACAACAATACTCGAAAATATTGTTGGATTAAACAATTTGATAAACAATACTACCTTTTTAATAATTGTAATCCAAATCAATCTAAGAAAATATTAGCTAAAGGTGAAAAACAACGTATTAGCAAATTAGCTGATTTTGAAACTTTAAACAATACTAAATGTAAATTTTTTTTATTTAGAGATTATAATGGCAAAATTTTTCTTGAAGAGAATTGGCAAAATTCTATAGAATATTATCAAGGAGAAGCAATTAATTTTGGTAAAATATTATTATTAAAATATGAATACAATATTCCAAATCCATTTAATAATGCGAAAATAAGAGAAACAAAATCCAAAATAATTTTTTCTGTAATAATTAGTTATATTATTGAAATAATACTGTATATACCAGGTGCTTTATTAGTATGCATATTATTTTTACTATATTTTATTACATGTATTATTTTATCCTTGTTAGTATTTTCATTGTATTTTATAATAATATTTTTAATAATAGAACTTTTTAAAAAATCTGCAATTGGGAGTTTAATTTGTATCACAATAATGATTTTATTACTGATAAAATTTTATAGTTACAAAAAAACGTCGCTAACAAGTTTCATAAAAAATAATAATTTAAAAATAATTGGTTACATAAAAAGATTAGGAGAAAAATTAGAAAATATACCTAACAAAATAGCAGATATAATTAAATTAAAATGTAAGGAAAATATTAATAAATTTTGGAAAGAATTTAATAAATAAATTACCATAAAACACCGTAGAAACATATTCAAAAAAGTTAATATTTGTAAAAAACATTTACGAACTTGTAAAATTATTTTACACAATAAATAATAAATAAAACTTATAAAAACCTTATAATTAACATTTTAATTTATTTGGCACATACGATGTTGTATTTTAGTCAAAAACATAAAAAAAATGAAAAGACTAAAAATTATAACAACGATTGTATTTTCAACAATAAGTTTTAATTCAGTGTATTCTCAAGAAACAATGACATTAAAACAATGTATGGAATATGCAATTGAAAATAATACAAAAATTAAATCTAGTATAGAAACCACAAATCAAAGTCAAATTGAAAGACGAGATGCAATATTATCGGCATTTACACCATCAATAACAGCTTCATTTTCTGAAGAATATACCAATGGTAGAACTCCAGACCCAGAAACAAATACTTACACAGATATAAAAATGTTTCAAGATGCATATCAATTAAACGCTTCAATAATTTTGTTTGATGGATTTAGAGCTGTCAACAATTTAAAAATTAGTAAAACTGCTATTAAAATGGGCAAAAGCAATGAAGAACAACAAACACAATCAATTTGTTTAGCCACAATGGAAGCGTATTTTAATGTTGTATATTATACTAAACTAACTGATATAATAAAAAATCAAGTTGCTAATGCCGAAGAAAATGTTAGAAAAACTAAACGAGAAAGAGAATTATCAAACAAAAGCGAAATTGATGTATTAGAAAGTGAGTCTCAACTTACAGAATTAGAATATAAACTAGTAAATACACAAAATCTTGCAAATAATGAAATGATAAAACTGAAAGATGTGATGTTTTATCCAATTGAAAAACAACTAAATGTAGACACTTCAATAACTGGCTTTTCTCAAAATTTAGATTTAATATCTGCTCAAGAAATTGCACAATATGCTAAAGAAAATCTACCAGAAATAGAAACTTATAAATATCAAATGGAAAAAGCAGAACTTACATACAAAACTACAAAATGGCAAATTTTACCGTCATTACAACTTAATGCAGGATGGTATTCATATCACTCAATAATTCCAGAATTTAGAGAAAACGAAATTTCATTTAGTAAACAAATAAAAAATAACGGTAAAAAATATATAGGTATTGGACTTACAATTCCAATATTTAATAGATTAAGTAAATTCTCAAATATTTCAAAAGCAAAGTCACAATACAAAATAGCAACATACGAATTTGATGAAAAACAAAAAGAAATAGAAAACGAAGTTTATCGCGCAATTGACGATAAAAATGGAGCAGAAAAATCAATGCTACAAGCTAAAAAAATGGCTGAATATCAACATAAAACTTTTGAAATTAACAAAAAGAAATATGAAAACGGAATGATTTCAGCTCTAGAATTTAACATTGCTAATGAAAAATATTTAGAAGCAAATGCTTCTTATTTAAATACACTATTAATATTTTATATTAAAAACAGTATTGTAAAATATTATCAAGGAACAAATTATATAAATCAACTATAAAATTAGGAGACAACAAAAAATGGACATTATAATCGAAAAAGAAAAAGGAATAAAAAAAATATTTACCAAAAAAGCACTTCCATATTGGATAGGAGGAGCAATCGCAATTTTATTGATAATAGCATTAGTTAATAGTGACTCAAAATCTATTTCAGTAAAAAGCGAAAATTTTACAATAAGTGATGTTATTGAAGGTGAATTTAACGACTATATCCGCCTAAGTGGACAAGTTTTGCCAATGGTGACAATTCAGTTGAGTCCACTAGAAGGCGGGATAGTTGAAGAAATTGTAAACGAAGAAGGTGCAAATCTAAAAGCAGGCGATGTTATTATAAAACTTTCTAACGACAATTTAGATCTTCAAATCCTAAATTCAGAAGCAGAACTTGCTGAAAAAGAAAACATTCTACGTAACACAATGATTTCAATGGAACAACAAAAACTCGACCTTGAACAAAGCAAATTGAAATATACAATTGATGTAAAACGCACAAAACGAGCATATGAACAGAAAAAAGCATTGTTTTACGACAATTTATGTTCTAAAGAAGATTTTACAATTGCAGAAGAAGATTACGAACTAGCAAAAGCACAATTAGACCTAGTTATAAAACGAGCAAAACAAGATAGTATTTATCGAGGAGTTCAAATAAATCAAATGAACGAAAGTCTAGAAAATATGCGTCAAAATATGTTAATGATACGAAAAAGAAAAGAAAATCTTACAATAAAAGCACCTATAGACGGAGAACTTGGATTTCTTGACGCTGTTCGTGGTCAAAGTATTATGGCAGGTTCTAAAATTGGACAAATAAACAATTTGGAAAGTTATAAAATTGAAGCACAAATAGATGAACACTATATTGATCGCGTAACTTCAGGATTAGAAGCAACATTTGAACGTAACAATGAGTCGTTTAATGCTCAAATTCGTAAAGTTTATCCAGAAGTTAGAAATGGTAAATTTAGAGCTGATTTTAAATTTGTTGGAGAACAACCAGATAATATTAGAACAGGACAAACATATTATTTAAATCTACAACTAGGACAACCAACCGAAGCAATAATAATACCTAAAGGAACATTCTATCAACAAACAGGAGGACAATGGATTTATGTAGTTGATAAATCAGGAAATTCAGCAACAAAACGAAATATTAAAATTGGACGCCAAAATCCTAAATATTACGAAGTTATTGAAGGTCTAGAAAATGGAGAAAAAGTAATAACTTCTGGCTACGAAAATTTTGGAGATAATGACAGAGTGGAATTTAAATAGTAATTCAGATGAAACTAATTTTTAGAAATTTATTTAGTATTATCAAGCGTTACAAGATAGCATGGATAATGAATTTTTTAGGAATCGCAATTGCCTTATGCGCGTTGATGTTTGTTGGTATGCAAATATTTTATGAGCATGATTTTGAAAAATGTAATACAAAAGCTGATAGAATATTTAGGTTGAATAGAAATGCAACAGTTTATCCTTTTAATATAATTATTCCAAGAGGAATGGTTGAATGTGCAGGTAATTGTAGTCCTAAGATTGAAGCATATACAGATATTTTGGATGTTTTTGATAGTTATTATATAACTATTGAAACAAATGGTAAAAAAAGAGGTTTTTATCAAAAAGTAATTGGAGCAGATCCAGGAATAACCAAAATATTTGATTTTAAATTTATTAATGGTGATGAAAATTGTTTAGAAAATCCCAAATATGCTATTATTAGCGAAAATACTGCATTAAAAATATTTGGTTCTACTGATATTATTGGACAACAAATTAATGTGAACCAAACATGGAGAATGTACGACTCAACTTTGATTGTAGGTGCTGTTTATAAAGATTTTCCTACTAATACTCAGGTAAGAAACGAAATCTATTATAAATTAAACGATGATTTCAAAGATGATTATAAAAATAGCAACGATGTTTGTTGGTTGTTGTTAGATAATCCTAATTCAAAAAGTGAAATTGAAAACATTATAAATCAAAAACTAAAAGAAATTACAGACTATGATTTGCAAATGAGTCTAAGTCCAATTAAAGATGTTTACTATCTAAACGAAAGTGGTGATGGTATGATGATGAAAAGTGGAGATTTTAAAAATACTCTGTTATTAGGTATTATTTCTTTAATTGTATTGATAATTTCAATTATTAATCATACAAACTTTAGTATAGCATTAATTCCAAAACGAATAAAAAGTATTAATACACAAAAAGTTTTAGGAAGTGATATAAAAACCCTTAGAAAACAACTATTTATAGAAAATATATTTACAGGAATTGCTTCTTGGATAGTTGCTTTAATATTAGTAAAATTATTAAACGGAACATGGGTAACCACATTTTTAACACCTACAGATTTATCAATAAGTAACAATATAGTTATATGTTTGTATGTTTTAGGTATTTCAATACTAATGAGCATTATTTCTGGAATTTATCCTATAATAAAACTCACTTCAATTAATCCTGCAATTGCAATAAAAGGTAATTATGGTAATTCTAATGAAGGTAGAAAATTAAGAAATTCATTATTAATTATTCAATATTTTTCTGCATTTGCATTTATGATTATTAGCATTAGTGTTTGGATACAAAATAATTATATGAAAAATTCAAACGAAACACTTAACAACAATCAAATTGCGGTGTTTAAATCAAATCAAATAATTGCTAACAAAAAAGACTTAATTGTAGATAAATTAAAAGAACATACCTGTATAGAAAATGTAGCATTCTCAAACCAAAAACTTGGAGCTTCAGATATGTATCAAACTACTACAATGACCGATAAAGAAACTAACGGTAATATTTCTTTTAATTTAATAGATTGTTCAGAAGAAATTGTAGATGTTTTTGATATTAAAATTATCGAAGGAGAAAATTATAAACATGGTAGCAATCATGAATATATAATGACAAAAAATTTATTCACAAAAATGAAAATAAACTTACATGAAGATTTGGGAGACAATGATTTTTGTATAGGAATAATTGATGATGGAATAAAAATAAATTCACAACGTAATATAACAATGGATTTATGTTTTAGAACAGTTGGCGCATGGGGTTATAATTTTGCCTACGTAAAACTTTCTAAAGGTGCAAATGTTAGTGATTGCATAAATTACATAAAAGAAACAGTTGAAGAAATTGCACCAGGTTCACCAGTAGATATTGAATTTTACGATCAAATTTTCAATCAATTATACAAAAACGAAGTTAACATGTCGCATTTAACAGCGTTTTTATCAATTATTGCAATTTTGATTTCGATAATAGGTATTTTTGGTATGATAATTTTCGACAATGAATATAAACGTAAAGAAATTGCATTACGAAAAGTTTTAGGTGCAAGTGTTGAAGAAATTCTAAAAATAGCCAATATAAAATACCTAAAAATGGTTATAGTTTCATTTATTGCAAGTGTACCGGTTGCAATAGTTATTATATCAAAATGGCAAGAAAGTTTTATTGAAAAAGCAAATATTCCATGGTGGATTTTTGCATTGATTTTATTATCAATGACAATAATCACAATACTAATTATCACAACTCAAACACTAAAAACAGCAAAAGAAAACCCAATAGAAAGTTTAAAGTCTGAATAAAGTTGAATGTAAAAGCCTTTTACAGTATTGTAAAATAATTTTACAAATAGAAAAAAACAGAAAAAGCTAAGATATTAAAAATCAAGACTATTAAAAATTGGCATAAGTAATGAAATAAAAAACATAAATTGATTAATAAAATCAATAGACTTAAATAGTAACAAATAAAAAATAAAAAAATGATAAAAGTAAATCAAATAACCAAAAGTTTTCGCACCGAAGAAATAGAAACATTAGCATTAAATGGTGTTTCATTTGAAATAAAAGACGGCGAATTTGTAGCAATAATGGGACCTTCAGGATGTGGAAAATCAACATTGATGAACATTCTTGGCTTACTTGACAATCCAAATAGTGGTAGTTATGAATTAATAGGTCAAGAAGTAGCAAATCTTAAAGAAAAAGATCGTACAAAATTTCGTAAAGGTAATATTGGTTTTGTTTTTCAAAGTTTCAATTTAATAGACGAACTAAATGTTTACGAAAATGTAGAACTTCCCCTACTCTACTTAAATATAAGTTCTGAAGAAAGAAAAAAACGCGTTGAAACAATGCTAAAACGCATGAGTATTGCCCATCGTGCAAAACATTTTCCACAACAACTATCAGGTGGTCAACAACAACGCGTAGCTATAGCAAGAGCAGTTGTTACTAATCCAAAATTAATTTTAGCTGACGAACCAACTGGTAATCTAGACTCTAAAAACGGCAAAGAAGTAATGGAACTTTTATGTGACCTAAATAAAGAAGGAACAACAATCGTTATGGTTACTCACTCACAAAAAGACGCGGCTAAAGCTCAAAGAATTATTAATTTATTTGACGGTCAAATTGTAAGTGACGTAAAAAACGAATTATAAATATTATTTTTTTCAAGAACTCAAAACCTCGACAATTATTATTGTTGAGGTTATTTTGTGAATACTATCTAATTAATAATTATTCGTCAATTTTCCACCCATCAATTGTTCTTAATTTGGAATTAATATTTATTCCACATTTTACAACATTACGACCTTTCACTCTATCTTGATATGCAATTGCATAACCTTTTTCGTCTATTTGTTTTAATGCTTCTTCAGCGGAAGAGTCTACTTTAAATTCAAGTACATAAACTGTATTTTCTGCAAACATAACAATATCTGCACGTCCTCGTATTGATTTGACTTCTATGTAAGTGTAACGATTAAATAATCCAAACATTACAAATATCAAAACTTGATAAAAACGTTCGCATTTTGCTTTGTCTTCCCAATCTTCTTTGGTCATTACATCGTAGGGAATTGATGCAATATACGCTTTTATCACCTCTAATGCTGCGTCTAAATCGTTTGCTCTTATGGCAGTTGCAAAATTTATTACTGTACTATTACTTGTTATATTGTCTATTTTAGTAACCATAGGCAAAAGCGACTCTGATAATCCTACTCGAACTTCTTTGTTTGGAATTCCAATTAAATATACTTCAAAATCTTTGTCATAACCTTTTATTGTTAAATATCCACTTTGAAATAATAATGGAATTGCATTAGTTAATTCAGTTGCAGGCATATCAAGTAATGATGCAGGTAATTTTTCATTCTCTAATTCTGCTAAATTTGTATTAAATCGTTTTAATTGATTAATCAAAAATGTTGGTGTTCCACTATCAAACCAATAATAATTTAGTTTTTTATCATAAAGCGCATTTATTAAACTAAAAGGATTAAATACTCGAGTTTCACCATCTGAAAAATGATAACCGTCGTAATATTCTAACATTTTGTTAAAAGCTTGTTCAACAGTTATTTCATTTTTTTGTGCAAATATTTCTAAATATGGTAATAATTGTGTTTGTAATTCATTTTCTGTTATTCCACATATTGCATCATAATCAGGTAATAATGATATTTTCTTTAAATTGTTTAGTGTAGAAAATATTGATAATTGCGAAAACTTGGTTATCCCAGTTATAAATGCAAATCTTAGATTTCCTTCATAATCTTTTATTACTTGATAAAATTCTTGAAGAAAATTTCTTGTTGCTTCTAATAATTCTGGTTTGTCAAGTTTATTTAATAATGGAGCATCGTATTCATCTATAATGATTACTGGGTTAGGTTCTTTCTTTTCAGTTACTTGTTTTATTAAATATGCTAATCTTCCACCAGGAGAATTTACTTCTGGATCTCGTCCATAATTTTTTTCATAATCTCTTAATTGACTACTTAATTTTTCTTTCATTGTTTCTAACGAACAATCTTTCAACATTGACATAGTAAAAAAGAAAACTGGATGTTTTACCCAATCTTTTTCTAAGTCATAAATCTTTAGACCTTGAAACATTTCTTTGTTACCACTAAAATATTCTTTCAAAGTATGACACAACATTGATTTTCCAAATCGTCGTGGACGACTTAGAAATGCAATTTTACTTTCATGGGTTAATTTGTAGACAATTTCTGTTTTATCTACATACATATACCCATCTTCCATCATACTTTTAAATGTATAGGTATCTATTGGTAACTTTTTTAACATAATCTTTTAATTAAGAAATCAAATAATTAATTAATTTCATAAAGGAAATTCATATTATTTGATTTAATATAATACTCATGCAAAAATAACAAAATCAAATAAAATATCCAAAAAACAAAAAAAACCGTTGAGTTTTGCCCAACGGTTTAATGTCCCTTGAATTTTCATAATCTAAAATTTAAATAATTAAACATAAATTACTCAATTCTAAAATTTGTTGTTGAAACGTTAGTAGCCGGGATTGCTACGTTGTAATTCTGTTGTCCTTGACAACGGAGATTACTTATAATTGATTATTTTTCTGTTTCTTAAATTAGCAAACTTCAACTGCTTGTTCAGCTTCTGTTTGTTTTTTACTTAAAAATGAGTGTTTTGTAATCACTTCATTAAAATGGTTTATAAAATCTAAATATTGGTCTTCGCCATTAACTGCAATTAAACCATTAACAAAATTTATTAAACCACTATAAGTATATTCTATTTGTTTACGAGCATTTCTAACAATTGCTTTGTTTTCTGCGCGATATTTATCACGTAATAGAATTAATTGAGATACTTCTGTATAAGATTTATCCATGATTTCGATATAATCTCTAATTTTTAACAAATCAATTGCTTCGTCGCCTAAACTATTGATATCGTTAGCAACAGATTTAAAAACACCAACTTTTGTGTCTTGACGAGCATTGGTAATATCACCATACAAATTAATGATATTAAAAACCTTAGTTGCTGTTTCTTGAACCTTTAAATTAGGACTTAGCATTAAACCTTTTGACACATCTCTTATACCCTTCCACATATTACAACCTTGGTTAAATAAATCATTGATTTTTTGTGTCTGTTCAACAGTTGACATAACAGATGTTGTGGTTTGGAACCTTTCTAAGCCATCGCTTATAAGGTTTGTGAATAAACTAAAAGTTTGTTCATCTAAGTTTTCTATCGCTACATTGTTTACTTCTGAATAAAATGAGTAAACATCCGAATTTTTTAAGCCTCGTAGGCTATTTAAATTATTGTATAACATGATTTTTTAAAATCCCTTTCACCTAATCAAGGGCAGGTTCTGTGATTTACTTTGATTTTTAGTTTTTAAAGCAAATCGGATTAAACATTTATTTTTTTTGTTCAATTAATTATTTTGAGAATTTTGGTTTCTACTCAATACCGAACCTTCAAGTCAAGTTTCTATATTCAATTATTTATCTGAGTTACGGCTTTACTTTTTCGAAACCTGTGTTCTCATTTGTTTTAATTCAACGATGCAAATATACAACATATTTTTTAATTTTCCAAATTTATTTTTCTATTTTTTTAATGTTTTTTTTTGTGTAAAGTTTATTTACTGCTTATAATACGTTTGAAAATATGTTTATAAAATTTGTGATTATAATATATAATCGGATATTTTAAATAAATATGGTTATATTACTGATATTATATGATTTATCTATGATGTTTTTATATATTTTTTTAACATAATATAGTAATTAAAAACAGTAATCAAATATAGTTAAAATCTAGTAAATTTTTCAAATCTCCCCCACCCTATTTTTTTTTATTTTTTTTTGTATTTTTTGTTTTTTGATGAAAAATTATGTTTTTTTATATGAAAATGAAGGTAAAAATTGGTCATGAAAAATCATTTTTATTGTTTTAAAAATTGATTAGTTTTTTAAAATTT
>JAKSUC010000051.1 GCA_024413595.1 Bacteroidales bacterium | reverse complement strand
GGTCGACTAAGTAGCTCAGCTGGTAGAGCACATCCCTTTTAAGGATGGGGTCCTGGGTTCGAGCCCCAGCTTGGTCACAAATTTAAAGTCTCAATATTTAGTTATTGAGACTTTTTTTGTAATATAAAATCGTCATAATTTTGTAATAAAAAAAATCTTACCCAAAATTTAGGTAAGATTTTTTTATTTTAGGATTTAAATGCTTTTACATTCCTATTCTAAAACCTCCATAAAAATATATGTCATCTTCTTGTGGATTGTAGGTTGTATTTACAAAAACAGGAATTTTAAATTTGTTACCTATTTTTATTTGATATTCACTTCCTAGACCAATATTTACAACATTAAATCCTTTGTGTTCCATGCTGCAATCGCCATACCATGAACTTTCCTTAAATGTCATTCCTACACAAGGACGTAAATCTACTTCGCCTATTGTAGCTGTGTAACCTATTTCAAAATATGTTGAATAATTATTTTTTATATTTCCATCTTCGTCTTCTTTTTTATCGTCTCCATAAAATAATAAATTTAATGATGCGTCTAATCCAAAATCAGTTTCAAAATCTATTGTTCCTTCTAATGTATGAGCTGTTTCTTCTGATTTCCAATTACTATATGCAATTTTTTCATTTTTACAATCCTCATTTATATAATAATCTGTTATATAAAATGAGACAGGTCCAGTTTGATATCCTAATGAAATATCAAATTCTTTGAAATTTCCTTCAAAATCGCTGCTTCCCCATAAATTTGTAAAAAATCCACCTACGCAAAAATCCAATGATGGTTGAATATTTAGTCCATCACTAGATTTTACTCCACGATCAACATAACTACTCCATAAATCTACACCAATATTAAATTCAACATTTGATTCTTCAATAAAATCTTCGTTTTCGTCTTCATCATCAAAATTTTGTGCGTTTAAGTTTGTTGCTAAGCTAATTATAGCTAAAATTGTTAATATTTTTTTCATCTTTTATAATTTATAATGTGTATTTTATATTTTAATTTGTAAATAAAGTTGCTTTTTTCTTATTTAATTATATCTTTGCAAAAAATCTAATTTATGGACAAAGTTAATTTTAATTTTTCAGGCAAAGATATTTTGCGACATTTATTGAGAATTGGTATTTCTATTGGTTGTATTTTAATTGTTTGGCAATATTATAAACCAAAAGACTTTATTTTGTCAACATTTATTTGTATGTTGATTTATATTTTTGTTAGTTTAATTGTTGAGTCAATTTTTAACTCCAAAAACAAGAACAAAAAATAGTTATTTTATACCTAATTCTTTTTTTGCTGTATTTATATCAATTCTTTTACCATCTTTTATAGCAATAACAAAAGCGTCGGGTATTTTTTTGCGAATTTCGGTTTGTAATTGTGTTATTTTTTGCATATCCTTTTCGCAACCTACTGTATATTTGTATACTCCATCAATTTTTAATTCTTCAACATTTTGTATACCTTTAAAAATATTACTATTTAAAGGTATTCTTTCTGTTGATGATTTTAGTTGAACTTTTAAACATACACCTTTGTTATTATTAGAGTTGTTATTTTTATCTAGTTTTAAATCTGTTTTATTGTTTATTTTATCATCTTTTTTTGTGTTAGGTTTATCATCTTTTTTACTTTTTGCGTCAGAATTTAGATTTAAATTTCCTCCTTCAAGTTCATTTTTATATTGTTTTACAGCACGATAAATTGCAGATGCAATAATAGCTTGTCCTTCGTCTGTATTCATATAGTTTTCTTCGTTAACATTGCTTATAAATCCACATTCTATCAAAACACTAGGCATTGTAGTTCTTTTTAAAACAACAAAATTTGCTTGTTTAACGCCACGATCTTTTCTACCTGCTCTTTTTCCAAATTGATTTTGAATATAACTAGCTAAATTTAAACTTTGTGTTAAATGTATGTTTTGATATAAAGAATTTACAATATAATTTTCGTTGCTATTGTCCAAAATGTCGCTATATTTATTTTTATAATCGTTTTCGTTTGTAATTACAGAGTTTTCAAGATTAGCTAATTCTGTAGTTTCTTGATTTTTTGCTAAGCCAG
Source organism: Bacteroidales bacterium (assembly GCA_024413595.1). GTDB lineage: Bacteria > Bacteroidota > Bacteroidia > Bacteroidales > UBA3824 > UBA3824. The sequence continues at coordinate 23,057 of JAKSUC010000051.1, read as the reverse complement.
AAACGTATGTAGATGTTCCATATGCTTTTTTATCTTTACAAGAATTAATGTGAATTGAAATAAAAATATCCGCATTTTCTTTATTTGCAATGTCTGCTCGTTTGTCAAGTTCAACAAAAACATCGTTTTTTCGAGTGTAAACAACATCAACACCTGGAATATTTTCTGTAATATATTTACCAACCTTTAATGTTATGCCAAGAGTTAAATTTTTTTCTTTAGTTTTTTTACCTAATGCGCCAGGATCTTTTCCACCATGACCAGCATCTAAAACTATTTTTTTTACTTTATTATCATTTCCTTGACCATTACTATTTTTAGGATAGATGCTTAATAATAATACAATAATTATTAAAGATAAAAAATAACTTGCTTTGTAGTTTTTTGTCATTATGTTATTAATTTTGCATGCCCGTTATAATTATTCGGACATAATTTTTTTTATTTATTAAATTTTTGTTTATCAAAGTTTTAACAGTTTTTAATTATCAGATTATTTAATAAATATTATTATTTCTGAAAAATTAACTACTTTTGAGCCCTATTTTGAATAGGAAGTACAAAGTTAAAACTATTCACGTTAAAATACGTCAATATTTGTGCGAAAATTATTTTTAATATTAATTATTTTGACGATTTCGAACCAATTGTTCGCTCAACGTCATCACAATAGAAGAAACGATTCTAAAAAAGATTCTTCTTTTGTGCAGATTTCTGACACTTTAAATCGTGCTCCTGGTGATTCTTTAGCTTTATCTAACGATTCAACAATAGTAACTGTTGATTCTTTGGCTATTCCCAAAAAAAAATCTATTGTAGATATACCAATTGAATATCAGTGTGATGATTCTTTAATGATTTCTTTGTCTGATAAAAAGGTGTATATGTATGGTAGTACTAGTGTAAAAAGTGGATCTATGAATTTGGATGCTGATTATATGCAGATTGATATGGATACGCGAATTGTTTATGCTGAGGGTACTGAAGATTCTGTAACGCATGAAATTATTGGTAAACCAGAATTTAAAGATAATAATGATGAATTTACTGCAAAAACAATAAAATATAATTTTGTTACTAAGGAAGGTTATGTTTGTGAGGTTAATACAGAACAAGAAAATGGTTTCTTATTTGGCGAACGTACTAAAATTCATGCTAATAGAGAAATCCATTTAAAAAATGGACGTTATACAACCTGCGATGAAGAAAATCCTCACTTTTATTTTGAAATGACCAAAGCTAAATTTATTCCTAATGATAAAATTATTGCAGGTCCCTCTTATTTAGTTCTTTTGGATGTTCCTGTTTATTGTTTAGGTATTCCATTTGGTATTTTCCCTAGTTCTAAACGACGTCATTCTGGTATTGTTGTTCCAAAATATGGTGAAGAAAGTAAACGTGGTCTTTATTTACAAGACGGTGGTTATTATCTTGCATTAGGTGATTATGTTGATCTTCAATTACTTGGTAGTTTGTATACTTATGGAGGTTGGGGTGCTAAGGTTATTAGTCAATTTAAGGTTAGATATAAATTTTCTGGAAATTTTAATTTTTCTTATATGAAAAATATTTCAGGTCTTAGAGAATTTGAAAATATAAAAGGAGCTAGCTCTGATGTGGTTTACTCTTCAATGAGTTCTTATACTTTCCGTTTAAGTGTTAATCAAGATTCTAAAGCAAATCCTAATAGTTCTTTTGGTGTTAATGTTTCTTATGATAAATCTCGTTACGATCTTCAAAACTCAAATAATTATGCTGATGTTACTAGATCAACAACTCAATCTAGTATAAATTATAATACTTCGATGTTTAATGGAAAGGCAAATTTAAGCGCTACTTCTAATATGGTTCAAAATTTTGCTGATTCTTCTATTACTTTAACATTGCCAACATTTGCTTTTTCTGTTTCAAAATTTTTCCCATTTAAACGTAAAGTTCAAGTTGGAAAACAACGTTGGTATGAGAAGATTAATTCTTCTTTTAATGCTAATTTCTCTAATAAAATAGATCGTGTTCACGATAGTTTGTTTATGAAAAAAGAAATGTGGGATTATGCAAAATACGGTTTTGAATATTCTGTTCCAATTAGTACTTCTTTTTCTGTTTTAAAGTATGTAACTGTAAGTCCTTCTTTTAAATATCATGGTCGTATCTATCCAAATTATATTATTAAATATATGAATCCTCAAGCTCAATTTGGAACTTCAAAAGATACAACTATTGTACATACAGGAATTGATACTATTAATTGTTTAAGACATAATTATGATTTTGATTTTTCTATAGGTGCTTCTACAAAAATTTATGGTATTTTTACTTTTAATAGGTTGAAGCATTTAAAAGCTTTTCGTCATGTGATTACTCCTTCTATTGGTTTTTCTATGCGTCCTGATTTTTCTAGTGAAAATTTTGATTATTATCGTCAAGATCCTACCGATCCTGAAGGTTTAAAATATTATAGTATTTATCAAAATGGTATTTATGGTTATCCTCCTTCTGGTAAAATGGGGGCTATCACTTTTTCTTTAGCCAATAATTTTGAAATGAAGGTTAAAACTAAAAAAGATACTACTGAAGGAAGTTTAACTAAGATTAAATTGTTAGAAAATTTATCTTTTAGTGGTTCTTATAACTTAGCTGCTGATTCTTGTAAATTGAGTAATATTTCTGTTAATACTGGTACGCGTTTGTTTGATAAGATTAATGTTACGGTTTTTGGTACTTTAAATCCTTATAAACTTGATTCTTTGGGTCGTAAAACTAAATATTATGAATTTAAAGAATCAAATGGTAGAAAATGGGCTCGTTTAGAATCTGCTACTATTTCTACAAGCTATTCTATTAGCAGTAATTCTTTTGGTAAAAATAAAGATAAAAAAAATGCTGATGTTGATGAAGATCAAGCTGAAGTTGATGAATTTGGTAATGTTATTTTTACTACTGAAGAAATTGAAGAAAAACGTAAATTAAAACAAAGAAAAGAAAATGACGATGAATATAATTATTATAATGTTCCTTGGTCGTTGTCAGGTTCTTATTCTTTTTCGTATAGCAAACCAGGAAAAGATGCTCCTATAATTAATCAATCTATAAATTTTTCTGGTAATTTTACATTTACTGATAAATGGACAATGTCTTATAATTCTGGTTATAATATTCAAAAACGCCAATTTAATACTACATCTTTGTCGGTAACTAGAAATCTGCATTGTTTCAGTTTATCTTTTAGCATAATACCGTTTGGTACTTTGAAAAGTTACAACTTTAGATTGGCATTTGGTTCTGCTTTATTTCAAGGTATCGATTACAAGAGAAGACAAACTTGGCGTGATAATTAGTAGAATATGCCTAATATTAGATTTTTTAATCCTGGGTGTGAAATTGAGGTGGCTAATGGTTCGCCTTTTTTCAATATTCCTAAATATCCTGCTTTGTTAGAAAATGATTTGGCTGTTTTGCCTATGTTTTTTTCTCAATCTGGCGATTATGTTATTGTTAATCAAAATGTTGATAATACTTTTTCTGACTTTTGGAAACAATATTTCGATGTAAATTTTATTACTTTAGATAATTTAATTTCTGTTTCTAATATTTGTTTTGACAAATTTTTACCTTGGGGTTTTTCGCCTCGTGTTTTAAATATTGCTTATAAATTTAAAAATATTTTATCTTACAACTTTTTAAATTCTTGTGTTGCAGAATTTAATGTTAATCATAAATTATTATTTAATCGAAAATCTTCTGTTGATGTTTTTAATGATTTTTTAAAAAAATCTAATTGTGATGATATTTTTCCAAATATTAATCAAGCTCCATTTGTAGCTACTAATATTTCTCAAGCAATTGATTTTTTTAAATTTTCTACTAATAATTTTGGAGGTGCTGTTTTTAAAGCTTTGTATGGAAGTAGTGGGAGAGGTGTTCGCCTTTTTCGTAATAATTCTCTGAGTGATAATATTTTAAAATGGACTAATTTTGTAATTAATACTCAAGGTGGTGTTGAATGTGAATTTTTATTTAATAAAGTTTCTGATTTTTCGGCTCACTTTGATATTATTAATCATAAGCCTATTTTTAAAGGTTTTTCAAGGTTTTCTACTACTGATTCTGGATTTTATTCTAATAGTAAGGTTAAATGTTTTAATCAAATTGAATTTTTTGATTTAGTAATTTCTAATAAATTTACTGATATTTTGTCTCAATGTTTAGAAAATAGTATTTATTCTAAATATTACGAAGGTCCTTTAGGTGTTGATTGTTTAATTTATTTGGAAAATAACAAATATAAGATAAATCCCTGTGTAGAAATCAATTGCCGTCATAGCATGGGACGTTTAGCAATTGAAATTGAACATTTAGTGTCTGAAAATTCTATTGCTGATTTTTATGTTTTTAAAGCTGATGAATATTGTGAAATGCAAAATCAGAAACCTATTTTTAAGGATAATAAGTTGTATTCTGGTTTTTGGGAATTTACTCCTTGTTCTTCAAAAACTTTTAAAGCTGGAATTTTTGCAAAACCAATTTCTTAAGTTGTTATGTTAATTCATTGAGCATCATATTGATAACTTCGTTTGTGGAATAATCAATATTAGTTTGTCTGTCTAAATAATAAAAGCATTTTTTAGTTATAGTAGATTTTCCTTTTCTTGCCAAACCAAAACATATAGTTCCAACTGGGATTTCTTTTGTTCCACCTCCAGGACCTGCACAACCTGATACTGATGCTGCATAATCGCAATTATATAGTTTTAATGCACCTTCAGCCATTTCTTTTACTGTTTCTTCGCTAACGGCTGTATATTTTTCTAATGTTTCGTTTTTAACTCCTAAAATATTGTGTTTGGCTTCGTTACAATATACAACAGCTCCGCCTTTGAAAACGTCGCTACATCCTGGTATTCGTGTTAAAGTGGCTGATATATTGCCTCCTGTACAACTTTCGGCAGTACAGAATGTTTTATTTTTTTCTCTTAATAAATTTAGTAATATTTCTTCTTTTTTTAAATTGGTGGTTGTGTAAATATTGTTTGGTATTATTTTTTTTATTTTTTCTATTTGTTGATTTATTTCTATTTCTGCTTTTTCTTTGTCTTCTTGATACATGCTTAATCTAAGAGTAACGGATTTTGCTGATGGAAGATAAGCTAATTTTATGTTTTGTGGTAATTTATTTTCCCATTCAGATAATTTTGTGGCTAACTCAGATTCGGCAATTCCTTGTGTTTGAATATTTTGATGAATGTTATATTTTAATTTAAAATAATTTTTGATTTTTTCTTCTAGTTCGTTTTTTGAAATATATTCTAATTCAAAAGGAACACCGGGTAATGAAATTAATATATTTTTATTTTGTTCAATCCACATTCCAGGGGCTGTTCCGTTTTCATTTTTTATAATTTGACAACATTCTGGAACTTTTGCCTGAGACAAATTTAGAGCATTGGGTGTTATGTTTTTAAGTTTTTGAATTTGTTTTACATGTTCAAGAACTTCTTTATTTTCAATAAGTTTACTGTTAAAATATTCTGCTATTGTTTTTTTTGTTATGTCGTCTTTAGTAGGGCCTAATCCTCCTGATAATATGGTTATAGAGTAATTTTTTATTCCATTATCTATTTCAGTTAATATATCATTTTTATTATCTCCAATTGTGGATACTTTTTCTACTTTAATTCCTAATTTGTCTAAAAAATTGGCTAAAAATCCTGAATTTGTATCTTTTACTTGTCCAATTAAAATTTCATCGCCAATAATTATGATTTTTGCATTTGTCATTTTTGTTTGTTTTTTTGTTTTTGAGATTTGTCTTTGCCTCCAAAAATTGAAAGATTGATATATTTTTTTGGATTTTCTTCAAATTCTTTTAGTATTTTGTCAATATTTGCACTTGCACTTTCTAAACTATTATAAATACTATCGTTGTTGATTAATTTTGAAACACTTCCATTTCCATTGTTTATATTGCTTAAAAGTGTATTTAGTTGATTAAGTGATTCTTGTGCATCGCTAATTGCTTCACTTAAATTAAGTTGTGATAATGTGTCGCTTAATGATGCAAAATTATTGATTGCTCTATCAATATTATTACTATTTTTTCCTATTGATTCACTAATTTTTGTAAAATTTTTCATCACACTATCAATTCTGTGTGAATTTCCACTAAGATGATTTGTTAATATTCTTAAATCGTTGAGACTTTTATTTATATTTTCACGATTTTCTTCGTTTAATAGTTGATTTAATGAGTGCATAACTGAGTCTGATGCTGATAAAAATCCTACTAAATCATCTTTCATTGGCATTACTAAATCAAGCATTTGATCTAAAATTCCTCCTTCCATTGCCGATTTTAACGTATCACCGTTTTCGTGATATGCTTCATAATTTTTGGGACATATTATTTCTATTCCTTTTGTTCCCATTATATCAACGTTTACTATTTTGGCAATTGTACCTTTTGGAATTTTAAAATCGTTGGTTATGTGCATTTTTACTTCAATCTTCATTTTTCCATCTTGGGTAAAATTTATTTCTGTTACTTTACCTATTTTAAACCCACTAATAGTAATAACGTTAGATTCTTGAAGTCCATCGATTTTGTCATAAATGGCGATATATTCGTTTTCTGTGGTAAATAAATTTTCTCCTTTTAAAAAACTTAATCCCCAAATTAATATTGCTATAGAAATTACTGATACTAATCCAATTTTTATTAAGGTTTTTCTTTCCATTGTATTTCTTTTTGATTTCAAATTTATGAAAATAAACTGGTTTTTGAATGTTATTGTTGTATAAATAATCTTAAAATGAATTTTTTTTATATAAAAAAAGGATATTGCATTTTGCAATATCCTTGTGACCCCTGTAGGATTCAAACCTACAACCTTTTGATCCGTAGTCAAATACTCTATTCAGTTGAGCTAAGGGGCCTTTTTAACAAAACATTATTAAACTTAAACCTTGTGACCCCTGTAGGATTCAAACCTACAACCTTTTGATCCGTAGTCAAATACTCTATTCAGTTGAGCTAAGGGGCCTTTCTTCCTTATTTCGAGTGCAAAAGTATAATCTTTTGTTTTATGTTCCAAATTTTTTTTATACTTTTTTGTATATTTTTTTTATTTGTTTTGTTATTGATTGAATATTTGATGTTTAATTTTTATTTTTCTAATGTTACTGTTATTGAATATAAATATATTTCTTGATTTATTTCTGAAAAATTGTATTTTAATTTGTTTTTACTTTTATTTATTAATGTTGCTAATCCTTGGCCTTGTTCTTGTGTGTTGTGTATTATTTGGTTTCGTGTGTCTTTATCGCTATTATTTATTTTTTCTATTAATGTTTTTAAGTTTTCTACTTTGTCTTTTGGGATATAATTTGCTGCTGTTACTAATAATTTGTTTTCTTTTTCTCTTATTATAAACATTCCATAATTTCCTTTTTCTTCATTGGTTGTTATATTAATTGCATGTAATACAATATTTTGCAATATTTCTACCATTATATTGTATAATCTTGTTTTTAATGTTTGGGATGTTGTTATTTGTTTACTTAGAATATTCATCAAATTTTTGAGATTTTCTTGATTTAATATTCCATTAAAGTTTAATAATATGTCGTTTGATGATGTAAAATTATGTAATTGTTTTATTTTTTCTATTGTATATTCTTCGTATTCTTTTATTTCTTCTTTTGTTTCTTTTTCGTTTTCTGCTATTTTATTAATTGGAATGCTTAAGTGTAAATAGAATATTGAATAGGTGTCGTTTATTTGATTAAATTCGTATCTAAATTTTCTTCCTGATTTTCTTGCCATTTCTATTAAACCTAATCCAGCTCCGCCTTTTGACGAAAATGTTCCATTGTCTAATACTTGACGAGAATATTGTTTTAAACTTTCAGAATTTAATGTATTTATTTTTTCAATTTTTGATTTTAGTGATTCTATTGTGCTGTTTTTTATCAGATTGGCAGATGTTATATAGTATGAATATTTTTTCTTTTTTAATATAAATAATCCTTTTTGGTCAAAATTTCCATTTGTTATGGTTTCTTGGTGTCTTGTTATATTTTGAAGACATTCAACCATTATAAAGTATACTCTTTTTCTTATTAAAATTTTGTCACGACTTTTACTTATATTGTTTTCGGCTAAACTTAATATATTTTCTGCTATGGCTGAATTTACATTGCCTCTGTAAATATATTCAAGACTGTCGTTTGATATATATTTACTTAATTTATAAGCGATTTCCGTGTTACTATTTGTGTCTATTGGGGACATTTTAGTCGTGTTAAATTTTTTTTAAAGATACGGTATTTTTTTTCAAATTATATTTTTTTTTAGTTTTTTTTTTAGTTTTATAAAAAAATAAGGCATTCAAATTTTTGAATGCCTTATTTTTTTCTTATAAGTATCTGTCTTTTAATATTTTTTCAAGATCTGCATAGTTATTTTCTATTTTTATTGATTGTTTTTCTTTTTTCATGCAGGCTTGAAGTGTTTCTGGTAATTCTGGTGTTACGCTAGTTACTGATTTTACAACGTCTAAGAATTTGGTTGGGTGTGCTGTTTCTAAAAATATTCCTTCTAAATTTTTGTTTTCAAGATATTTTTCAACTCCTAAAAGTCCAACTGCCCCATGAGGATCTAGTATGTAACCATATTTTTCGTAGGTTTCTTTCATTTTTTCACGGGTTTGTTCGTCGGTAAAACTATAACTTGAAATTGTTTCGCCAAATTCTTTGTAATTTTGATTAAATATTATGTTTAAACGTTCAAAATTACTTGGATCTCCAACATCCATCGCATTTGATATTGTTTGTTTTGATGGTTTTGCTGTATAAATTCCAGTTTTTACATATTGTGGTACGGTGTCGTTAATGTTGGTGGCGGCTACAAAATGTTTTACTGGTAGTCCTGATTTCCAAGCTAATATTCCGCCTGTTAAATTTCCAAAGTTTCCACTTGGTACACATATTACTGTTTCTGCGTTTTTGGCTTGTGATACTGCATAGTAGTAATAAAAACTTTGTGGAATTAATCTTGCTATGTTAATTGAGTTTGCTGATGTTAATTTAAATTTTCCTTTGGTGTCAAAATTTGTAAAAGCTGTTTTTACTAATCGTTGACAATCATCAAAAACTCCATTAACTTCTAATGCTGTGATATTTCCGCCATTAGTTGTTAATTGTTTTTCTTGTATTTCACTTACTTTTCCACTTGGATAAAGTATTATAACGTCAACTCCAGGTACGTTTAAAAATCCGCGAGCAACTGCACTTCCGGTATCTCCTGATGTTGCTACTAATATTACTGTTTTTTCTTTGTTTTTTTGTGAAAAATATCCAAGACAACGAGCCATAAATCTTGCTCCTACGTCTTTAAATGCGCAAGTTGGTCCGTGAAATAATTCTAATGAACTTATGTTGTTTTTTACTTTTACTAATGGAATATCAAAATTTAATACTTCATTGCATAAGTTTCTGAAATCATTATCTGGAATTTCGTTTCCTACATATTTTTTACCAACTTGATATCCAATTTCTTGAAGACTCATTCCATATAAATTTGATATGAATTCTTTGTCCATTTGGATATAATTTTCTGGCATAAATAAACCTTTGTTGGGTGCTAATCCGCGTTTTACGGCTTCTTCAAATGAAACTTTTAAATTTTTATCGCGTGAACTTATATATTGCATTTCGTATTTTATTGATTATTATTTTATATTATTTTTGTGTAAATGTATCATGTAATACATTTAATGCGTTTATTGCATCTGTTTTCTTTATTATTATTGATACATTTAATTCTGAAGAACCTTGTGCTATGGCGTGAATATTTACATTTCCTTTTCCTAATGCAGAAAATGCTTTTCCTGCTAGTCCTGGGGCATTTTTCATTCCTTCGCCAACCATTGCTAATACAGAAAATTGTAAATCTGCTTTTGTTTCATTTATTGTTCCTCGTTTTATTTCGTATTCAAATTCTTTATTGATACTTTGGGTTGCTTTTTCTGCATCATTTGATTCTATTGCTATACAAATACTTTGTTCTGATGATGCTTGCGTTATTATTATTATGTTTATATTATTGTTGCTCAATGTAGTAAATAATCTTCCTGCAATTCCTGTTGTTCCAACTAATCCAGTGCCTGAAAATGTGATTACCGCAATGTTGTCCATTGTTGAAAATGCTTTTATTGCGTTTTCGGTGTGTTCTGTTTCTTTTGATACGTATGTTCCAGGATCTTCTGGTTTAAATGTATTTTTTATTACCATTGGAATTTCTTTTTCCAATATTGGTAATATTGTTGGTGCGTATATTACTTTTGCTCCAAAATTGCTAAGTTCTAATGCTTCTCTATATGAAATTTTGTTTAGTGGATATGAGTTTTTTACTTTTCTTGGATCTGCTGTGTAAATTCCGCTTACATCAGTCCAAATTTCTAATAATGAAGCGTCTAAAGCTGCTGCGTAAAGTGCTGCTGTATAATCTGATCCGCCTCTTCCTAATGTTGTTGCATATCCATTTTCTGATTTTGAAATAAATCCTGGTGCTACTGTGATTTTGTATTGTGGATTATATTTTTCTACTATGTTTAGATATGTTTTGCTTCTGTTTACTTGTTCTTTTCCGTTAATTGTTTTGGTTATTATTATTTGTGATGAGTCTAAATATCCAGTGCTTCCGTTATTATTGCTTAAATATCTATAAATAATAGCGTTGCTCATTTTTTCTCCAAAACTTACTATTGAGTAATAGCCTCTTGTGGTTAGTTCTCCAAGAAAATGAACTGCATCTAATATTTTTTTTAGGTCATTAATATGATTGCTTATTATTTCTTTTAGATTTTCTTGTTTATCTTTTTCGATTAATTGATCTATAAAATCGTGATGTCTTTTTTCTATTTCGTTTGCTATTTCTATGTAATCAGTTTCACCTTTTGCTGCTTTTTCGGCTGCATCGGTTAGCATGTTGGTTACTTTGCTTAATGCAGAACAAACTATTATTGTATTTTCTTTTGTGTTTTTTAGTATCGAACTGATATTCTGTACTGTTTCTACAGATGAAACTGATGTTCCTCCAAATTTTAATACTTTCATTTTTTTCTACTTTTAGAAAATTATTTGTTTTTTCTTATTTTTAGCAAATATAAATTCTTTTATTTGATTATATTTATAAATGCACTTTTTTTATTTTATTTATAATAAAATTACTGGATTTTCTTATGAGAGGCATCCTACGTAGGGATGCAAAATTTATTTAACCCCGAATGGGGTCATTTTTGATTTGTGCATAGTTCGACTTTTAGTGTTTTTATTGATTATTTTGTCAATTTTTTTCATTGTCAACTATTTTTTTGATTTGCAAAGTTATATATTTTTTCTGTTTTTGAGTTTTTTTTGACCAATTATTTTATTTAGATTTTTCTTAATTTACTACAAAAAAAAACTCCTCCTATTTCTAGGAGGAGTGGATATTTAGTTTAAAATATAAACTACAATTGAGGACCAGCAGCAACTAAAGCTTTACCAGCTTCGTTTGTTGTATATTTACCAAAGTTTTTGATGAAACGAGCTGCAAGATCTTTAGCTTTAACTTCCCATTCAGAAGCAGAAGCATATGTATCACGAGGATCAAGAATTGCAGGATTAACTTTTGGTAATGATGTTGGAACTTCAAAGTTGAACATTGGGATCATCTTTGTTTCAGCTTTAAGGATAGAACCGTCAAGAATTGCATCGATAATACCACGTGTATCAGGAATAGAAATACGTTTTCCAGTACCATTCCAACCAGTGTTAACTAAGTATGCTTTAGCACCTGATTTTTCCATTTTCTTTACTAATTCTTCAGCGTATTTTGTTGGGTGAAGTTCCAAGAAAGCTTGACCGAAACAAGCTGAGAATGTTGGAGTTGGTTCGGTAATACCACGTTCTGTACCAGCTAATTTAGCGGTGAAACCAGACAAGAAATAGTATTTTGTTTGTTCTGGAGTCAAAATTGAAACTGGAGGTAATACACCGAAAGCGTCAGCTGATAAGAAAATTACGTTTTTAGCAGCTGGAGCTGATGAACCAGGTTGAATATTGTTGATGTGATTGATAGGATAAGAAACACGTGTGTTTTCTGTTACGCTCTTATCTGCAAAATCGATTTTGCCGTTAGCGTCAACTGTAACGTTTTCAAGAAGTGCGTTACGTTTGATTGCACCGTAAATATCAGGTTCGTTTTCTTTAGAAAGATTGATAACTTTTGCATAGCAACCACCTTCTAGGTTAAATACGCCTTCGTCATCCCAACCGTGTTCGTCGTCACCGATAAGTTTACGTTTTGGATCTGTTGATAAAGTGGTTTTACCTGTTCCTGAAAGACCAAAGAAAATAGCTGTTTCTTTTCCTTCCATGTTACAGTTTGCTGAACAGTGCATTGATGCAATACCTTGTAAAGGTAAGAAGTAGTTCTGCATTGAGAACATACCTTTTTTCATTTCACCACCGTACCATGTGTTGATGATTACTTGTTCACGGCTTGTAACGTTGAATGCAACGCAAGTTTCTGAATTTAAACCTAATTCTTTGAAGTTTTCAACTTTTGCTTTTGAAGCATTGTAAATTATAAAGTTTGGTTCAAAGTTAGCAAGTTCTTCTTCTGTTGGTTGAATGAACATGTTTTTAACAAAGTGAGCTTGCCAAGCAACTTCAACGATAAATCTTACTGCAAGTCTAGTAGCTTTGTTTGCACCACAGAATGCATCTACAACGATAAGTTCTTTGTTTGAAAGTTCTTTTTGTGCAATTGTTTTAACTTTTGCCCAAACTTCTTCGCTCATTGGGTGGTTATCGTTTTTGTAGTTTTCTGATGTCCACCATACATTGTTGTGTGAATTTTTGTCATCAACGATGTATTTATCTTTAGGTGAACGACCTGTAAAAATACCAGTCATTACATTAACAGCACCTAATTCTGTTTCTTGACCTTTTTCATATCCTTGTAATGAAGGATTGATTTCTGCTTTGTAAAGATCTTCATAAGAAGGGTTGTGGGCTATAACGGTTGCTCCGTTAATACCATACTTTGTTAAATCTATTTTACTCATTTTAAAGTATTTTATTTAAAATTTTTTTTTGCACTTTTACTCTGCAAATATATATATTTTTTTTGTGTAGGCTTATTAATTATCTATTGTTTGCGTTTAAGTATTTGTTAAATTTAATACGTGTATAATGTACCATTTCGCCATGCTGCTACTGCTTTGTCCCAATATGGTTTAAATTCTGATGAACGATTTAATTGATAATCATTATCATATAGATTTGTCGATTTTTTTCTAAATTCAAATCTATATTTTCTATTTTGTTTTCGGTCTATATATGTCCATATTTCTGCTTTGGTGGTTAAGGCTAGGTTTTGTGGTGGCCCTAATACTATATAAACCATTCCTCTGTCGGTTAACATTCCTTGTTTGTAGGTTGTGAAATATAAATTTGCAAATACTGCTCTTGTATAATATATTTTTATCATTTCTTTGGCTTTTTTAACGTCTTTTGTACATCCTAGCCAGAAATCATCTATTGCTAATTTTTTTGTTGGTGAATTTGCTATGTTTTGATATTCTTCTTCTTGTGTTAAATATTTTAATGGTTTTATCATATCTTCTGGTGTGGTTACATTTGGATGATCGTTTCCAAAACATGGTAATGAATATCCTTGATTTTGTGTTGTATCTTTTGTGATATAATATATTCCTGGTTTATCGATTGTTAAATTAAAGGTGTTTGATTTTTCTGTTATTTCACAATTTATTATACTATCGGGATTTGTATAATAATAAGGTGTTGTTGGTATTGTTTCGTCTATTTTGATGTATTTATAATATAATTTGTCTGCATTTTCGTTTTGTATTATTAATTCTGTATTTAAATCTGCATACAATTCTTTGTATGGTTGTGAATTTTCATAATATAATATTTTATAATTATCAGAACATACTAGATTATTTTTGTCTATTTCAACAAAATTTATATTCATTTTACCTCTATTAAGGTCTGTTATAGTGGTTTGAATAACGTATTTTTCTAGTTCAACTTCTTTAACTTTTAGTTTTATTGCGTATGTTTTTGATGTTTTTCCTTTAGGAATATTAATTACTTTTAAGCATGAGTCAACAAGTGCACTATTTTCATAACTTTCCATTATTTTGTAAAATATTTTAACTCGTGCTATGCTTCCATTTGTTGTTTTTGAAAATAATAACTCACTATCACTTATTATTACATATAAATCAATGTCTTGTGAATTATTTTTTTGTGCAAACACTTTGGGATGAATTGTTGTACTTTTTGGATTATATATTTGTGCAAGTTGTGATGTTCCTGTGGCTATGGTCGATATTTTTTTTACAGGTTCTTTTTCTTCTTGGTTTAATATTTTACAACTTACGCAAAATATTGATATACTAATAATTAATAGTAGTTGAATGTATTTATTCATTTTGCTAATTGTTGATTTTTGTAATTTTTTTGTTTTTATTTTCTTGCAAATATATAAAAAAAAGTGTCGCTACAGAAAAATCTATTAGCGACACCAAATTAACCAACCTAACCTAACTATTAACCTTAATGTTCAATGTTTATTTATATCAAATATTATACCAATGTTAATATTATTGTTATTCAGATATATGTTTTATTTATTTTATATTATTTATTCTTTTTTATCATTAATTAATCTATGGATTTTGATTTTTTAATTCTATAAATCCAGCGTCTGGTATATTGTTATCTAATCGTGAAGTTTCGTAATAATCTTTTAACAAATATTCTTTATTTTCAATAATATCTTTGTTTCCGATATTTAATGCTGGAGAATTTTCTTTTATTGAATAATTACAGCTGTCTATATTTTCAAATTCTGGGTCTTGATTAAAGATACATGATTCAAATACTTGATTTTTAGTTGTTTTGTTTTTTATTAAACAGTTAATAAATTTAATATTTCCTTCTCCATTTAGTGGTAATGTACAATCTATTTCTGATGCGTGATTTCCATAAATTATTGAATTTGCTATTGTTGCGTCAAAATTAATAATTTCTCCTTTTTCGTTTGGATTTAAATTGTTACATTTTAATGTAGAATTATTTCTGTATGACATATTCCAATAATCTGCTAGTGTACAATGGTATATTTCGTATTTTGAATTTCCTGCTATGTATATACATGAATATCCACAATTTGCTATTAATGTATTGTAAATTAGAGTGTTAATATTTTCTAAATATATTCCTGTATGTGTATGATTTTCTATTTTACTATTACTTATGGTTATTTGATTATTATTATCTTGATTTTCTGTGTATTGAATTCCTATTTGAGCATTTTTTATATTTGCATAATTAATGCTATTATTTTTTGATGTTTGTTTTATTGTGATTCCTACCCATTGTCCTGGAATATTTAAATAATCATTTTCTGTTCGTTTTCCTGTAAATATTACTGGTTTTTCTTTAGTTCCATTTATAATTAATGTTCCGTAATTAATTATTCCTTTGCCTTTTTCAAAATATATTGTTGTTCCTTCTTGAATATTTAATTTTACATTTTCTTTTATTATTATGTCAGTTTTTGCAAAATAATTTGTTTCTTTCTCTAAAATTGTGTTTTTGTCAATTTTATTATCTAACTCTTTGACATTTAACCCATAAGCTGTAATTATTACTTTTTGATCTTCGCCTCCTGTATTAAAAATTATTGCATTATTTTCTAATTTGTTTTCTTGTTTGTTTATTAATTCTGCTTGTATAAAAATGAACAAACTATCTTTTTTCATTAAATTTATATTTTCTGCATTATTGGTTTCTAATCCATTAATATTTAATTTAAATTGTTTATCATCGTTTTCTAGAGAAATTCTATTAATGTTTATGTTTTTATTTGTATTGTTGTATACTTTTATAAATCTTAATGAACTTTTAATTCCAGTGAAAAGAGTGTCAAATTTTATAGTGTCGCACGAAAATACTAATTTTTCGCAAGTATTGAGTTCAAATTTTTCTTCACATGAATATATTATTGATAATAAGATTGTTATAATTGATATTAATTTTATTTTCTTCATTATTTTTTCTATTTTTTTTCAAAATTAAATATTTTTGCAAAAAATTACAATTTTATGAAAATCCTTTTGCATTCTTGTTGTGCTCCTTGTTCTGCTCCAATTTTAGAGTGGTTGATTAATAATAATATAAAACCTTCTGTTTATTATTATAATCCTAATATTTTTCCTTTTGAAGAATACGAAATTCGTCGTAATGAAATTAAAAATTATTGTAAAACATTAAATATAAATTTTTTTGAGGGTGATTATAATCACGATTTATGGTTAGAAAAAATTAAAGGACTTGAAAATCAACCAGAACGAGGAAATCGTTGTTTAGAATGTTTTAAAATGCGACTTTTGCAAACAGCTAAATTTGCTGAAAAAGAGGGTTTTGATACTATTGCTTCTACTTTATCTTCTTCTCGTTGGAAAAGTCTTGATCAAATTGATTTAGCTGGCAATTTGGCAGTTTCTCAAGTTTCTGGTGTTGAATATCTTGCACGTAATTGGCGTAAAGGTGGACTTCAAGACCGTAGAAATCAACTACTTAAACTTAATAATTTTTATAATCAATTATATTGTGGTTGTGAATTTAGTAAACAAAATAATTAATATTTCTTTATTTTACTCACAACTTGTTACTCTTTTAATAGTTTCTTCTGCAAATGCTAATTTTTTAGACATATCTAATTGTCCATCAATCCAATATATTTTTGTACCCAAACGTTCCATACGTCTAAACCATGTCATTTGACGTTTTGCAAATTGACAAATGGCAATATATAGCAAATTAAACATTTCGTCGTATTTTAATTCTCCTATAACATATTGAGTTACAAATTTATATTCTAAACCGTAATATATTAATGTTTCTGTTGGAACCCCTTTATTAATAAGAGTTTTAATTTCGTCAACCATTCCGTTTTTTAAACGTTCTTCAAGTCGAATTTTAATTTTTTGACGTTCAATTTCGCGTGGGTTTTTTATTCCGAAAATTAGAGATTCTATTTTTGGATAGGAGGGAACCACTTTTGGATTTTCTTTGATAAATGTCTCAATTTCAATAGCTCTGATAGCTCGTTTTTTTGTGTCAGTATCAGTATTATTGTGAAGAGTTCGCATTTTAGCAAGCATTTCTTTTAATTCTTCTAAAGAAAATTTTTCTAAATTTTCGCGAAGTTTAGGATTTTGAGGAACGTCGATTAATTGATAATTTCTAACAACAGATTCTAAATAAAGTCCTGTTCCTCCGCATAATACAGGCATTAGACCTCTATTTTGCATATTTTCAAAAACTTTGAAAAATTGACGTTGATATTCAAACAAATTATATTTTTCGCCAGCCTCTACAATATCAACAAGATGACATTTAATTTCTTTACCGTTAATGATATAATCTTCTAAATCTTTACCGGTTCCGAGATCCATGCCTCTATAAATTTGTCTTGAGTCGGCACTAATAACTTCAGTGTTTAGTTTTGAAGCTAAATTTGCTGCAAATGAAGTTTTTCCACCTGCTGTTGGTCCTAATACTGTTATCAGATTCATAATACTAAAAAAATTGCCCCAAATATAAAGGGGCAATTTTATTTTTTGAAATTTTTTTTAATAATTATTCAATTTCAAGACCTTTTTTATAAACGTCCATTGCCATTTCGCTCATGCCCATTGATGAGAAACCTCCATCGTTATAGAGATTTTGCATTGTTACGCGTTTAGTAAGGTCTGAAAACATTGCAACACAATAATTTGCGCAATCGTCAGCTGTAGCATTTCCTAATGGAGATATTTTTTCTGAATAATCCATTAGAGTGTCGATTCCTGCAACGCCACTTCCTGCTGTTGTTAGTACAGGAGATTGTGAAATTGTGTTGATTCTTACTTTTTTATCACGTCCATAAACATAACCAAAACTTCTAGCTATTGATTCTAAAAGAGCTTTTGCATCTGCCATGTCGTTATATTTGTAGAATATTCTTTGACCAGCAATATAAGTTAATGCTACAATAGAACCCCATTCTTTAATAGCGTCAAGTTTATATGCTGTTTGAAGAACTTTATGAAACGACCAAGCTGAAATATCCATAGTTTTTTGATAAAAACCATAGTCTAAATCATCGTAAGAGTGCCCTTTTCTAACATTTAATGACATTCCAATAGCATGAAGAACAAAGTCGATTTTACCACCAAATTTTTCCATTGTACGAGTAAAAACATTGTTTAAATCTTCCATGCTTGTTGCATCGGCAGGAATAATTTCAGCATTGCATTTTTCTGCTAATTCTTTTAATTGTCCAAATCTAAGAGCTGCTGGTGTGTTTGAAAGTGTAAATTCAGCTCCTTCTTCATAGCAACGTTCTGCAATGTGCCAAGCTATTGATTTACTGTCTAAGGCACCAAAGATGATACCTTTTTTTCCTTTTAATAAATTATACATGATATACTACTTTTTTAGTGTTGGGTGCAAAATTATAAAAATTTTAGATATTTTTGTTTTTTATTGTTTTTTGTGATAATACTTTTGATTTTTTAACTTTGCCTAAAATTTAATGTAAAAAAATTGAAACTAGAGTTGTTTATTGCTCGCAGAATGGCGGGTAAAAATAGTCAAAATAAAGTCTCTTCTTCTATTGTAAAAATAGCAGTTGTTGCTGTGGCATTGAGTGTTACAGTAATGCTTGTTTCTATGGCTGTTATTATTGGTTTTAGAGATGAAATTATGGATAAAGTGGTTGGGTTTGGTTCGTGTGTTAATATTATTAATCGCGAAACTGGTACTAATTTTGAAACTTTACCTATAAATTCTAATCAATCATTTTTTCCATCAATTGAAAAAGCTGATGGTATTAAACATATTCAACGATATATTGTTAAACCTGCAATTATTAAATCAGGAAACGAAATTTTAGGTGTTATTATAAAAGGTGTATCTAGTGAATATGATTGGACATTTTTTGATAAAAATATGAAATTTGGGAAATCTTTTAGAATTGTTGATGGTGTTAAAAATGATTCTATTTTAATTTCTCAAAAAATGGCTGATTTATTGAAACTTAATGTTGGTGATAAATTAGTAGGATATTATATTCAAGATCCGCCAAGAATGAGAAAATATACAATAAGTGGAATTTACGAAACTGGTTTAGAAGAATATGATAAACTCTTTTGTTTTGCAGATATGTCTGATATTCAAAAACTTAATGGTTGGGAAAAGAATGAAATTTCAGGTTTTGAAGTTATGATTGATGATTTTTCAAAACTTGATTATTTAACAGAAATAGTTAAAGATTCTGCTGCTTATAAATTTTCTGACGATGGAAGTATGATGCGAGTTTCTAATGTTAAAGATAATAATCGTCAATTATTTGATTGGATTACACTTACAGAAATGAATGTTTGGGTAATTTTGGGAATAATGATTTTTGTTGCCTTTGTAAATATGTCAACAGCAATGTTGATTATAATATTTGAACGTGCATCGATGATTGGAATTATGAAAGCAATTGGAAGTAGAGATTGGTTAATTCGAAAAATTTTTATTATTCAATCTTTATATATCACAGGAAAAGGAATTATTATCGGAAATGTTATAGCATTTATAATAATATTAGCAGAACAATATTTTAAATTTATATCTTTAGATGCGTCTTCTTATTATGTTGACCATGTTCCAGCAGAATTTCAATTGTGGTATTTTATAGCAATTGATATTGCTACATTATTGATAATGAGTGTTATGCTGATTATACCGAGTATGGCAATTAGTAAAATGGATCCTGCTAAAGTTGTTAATTTTAGATAGAATTTAAAACGTATTATTGGGCATAATAATTTTATCGCCTAATTCAATACCCCATAAACTAATATCATCGCGTTGTTCTTCAAGACCTTGCCAATGATTTAAAATTTGTTCAAAATATCTTTTTTGATCAGCAATTTTTTCGGTGTAAATATAATTAATCATCATTTTAATTCTTTTACTACCAAATCTTTTGCGTAAAACATTGTTTTGATCTTTGATACCATCACTTGTTAAATAAATTCTGTCTCCAATGTTTAGTTTATAATCATAATCTTCAAAAAAGAAAACGTCCGCAAAAGTTTGTCCACCAATACCTCTACGATCCGAAGCAGTAACTTCAACATCTGGATTATCTTTGCGTTTGATATAAATTGGTTGTTTAGCTCCTGCATATTTTAATTCGTAGTCATATTCTTGGTCAATAACTCTTTTAAAACGGCAAATTGCAATATCCATTCCGTCAGTGTTTTCTGTAATATCTTGTTTTAGAGCAGCAACAATTTTATCGTGCATTGCTTCGAGAATAACAGATGGTCGATCAATTTTGTTTTCGTTAATTAATTCTCCTAATAATCTAACACCAATCATACTCATAAAAGCACCAGGAACTCCATGCCCTGTACAATCTCCTAAAACTGCCCAAATATAATTTTCATTTACCGATAGCCAATAAAAATCTCCTGAAACAATATCTTTTGGTCTATAAATTACAAAATTATCAAAAAAAGAAGACATTTGTTCGTTGCTTGGCAACATTGCTTCTTGTATAGTTTGTGCATATTTTATGCTATCTGTTATATAGTTTGTTTTTTTAATAATTTGTAGATTTCTTTTTTCTAATTCTTCATTGTTTGATTGCAACATATTGGCTTGAAGTTCAAGTTGTTTGTGTTGTGATGACAATAAATCATTTTGTTCTTGAATAGCAACTTGTTGAACTTCCATTTGCGCCGTAATCAACGAAAACATTTCTGATTGAGTTTGAAATTCTCGTTGTTGATTGGCTAATTTTTGTCGCTTTTGAAATAATTTTTTTAATACCAAACAACAGGTTATTATTATGCTAATATAAAATATATCAATAATATATGTAATTGCATAATTGTATCTTCTTGTAAAGAATGATAAAAATGTAGCATTATTATCTCTTTGACTTATAATATATTCTTGACTAATAAAAAGAAAATAAATTATAATAAATGTAATAACAACTAAAATCTGTAAAATGATTTTATGTGTTTTACTTGGATCTTTCTCTTGTTTAGAATACTTATCTACTTCTATATCATTATCATTATTAGTATTGTTCACCATATTTATATATAGTACTTATCTATTTTTTTTTATTCTATAAAAATACAAATTTTAAAAATTAAATTCAAGTAATTTGCCATTTTTATCAAAAAAAAATAAATAATTCATAAAAAAAGCGGAGATAAATTAAATCTCCGCTTTTAATATTGTTAAATTATTGTTTCCACGGTTGAAGAATTGTGGTATTTGGCGAACCAGAATATTTTTTTGTAGGAGGATTCATCAGTATTGGATATTTACTTTTTTCCATTATGAATTTTGCCACAGAGTCGCACCACATAAAAGCCGATTCTGGTTTTGGATGGGCACCATCAGGATATCTTTTATATTTTAAATTTTTAGAAGGATAATATCTACGACTACCTACATTGCTAATAATCATTTCGTTAATACCAGTGTCTTCTTTCCAATTAGGAGGACCAACCCAAATATAAGGCAAAGTATCAATTTGTTCTAAAATGTGTTTTACACACGGAGTTCTCTTTGTGATAATGTCACGAACAAACAATTCATTTGCACCTAAAATCAAAATTACGTATGTAGGTTGAAATTTATTTATAAAATATTTTAGAGTATCTGTTGTGCCATACCATTCAGATTGAGAACTATACCAAATAACAGATTGCATTTTGTGTCCATTTTCTGCACAATAATCACGCAAACGCCATCTAAATTGCTCTAGCATACTATCGCCAATTAATAGAATTTTTTGTTGAGAACTATCAATTCCATCTTTTGGTTTATATTCAGAGCAATACATTTCCACTGCATAAACTGGTGTTGTATCTCCAAGAATAAAAGTGCTTATACCTGATTTTTTAATTGCAGTATTCCCAAAAGAGAGAGTTGGTGCAAATATTGAATAATATGCTAATATCAAAGTAACTATCGATATTATTGTAAATATTTTCCAAATAGGTTTCATTTTATATATAGTTATTTATTTAATTTTTTTTGAGAAAAAAGCCATTTAAAAGTCTCTGGATCAGAATAAGCAGGTGTCCATACAAAATGCCCTTTTCCTGGATATTCAATATAAGTAATATTTTTGCCACCACATTTACGAATAGCATTAACAATATTTCTTGTTCTAATCACTTTTACAACCTTATCGGCAGAACCATGAAAAGTTTTTATAGGAATATTAATTAACGAACATGCTTTATTTAAATCAGCGCCGCCACAAATAGGAAGAGCAGCTGCAAATTTTTTAGGAAATCTTGAAATAATATCCCATGTTCCAAAACCACCCATCGATAAACCAGTGATATACAAGCGATTTGTATCAGCATTAACGGCAATAACTAAACTATCAAGAAGTTGATTAGCAGCATTTAAATAAACAGAAATATTATTTGGCATTGTGTGAGAAGGTAAAGTCCAATCAGTTTCGCACCAACGAAAATTTTCTGCACATTGAGGAATAATTACATAACAAGGATAATTTTTTCTAAAATCTTCACTCCCAAAAATTTTATCAATATGAGTTAAATTAATTTCATTGTCATTGCCACGTTCACCAGCACCATGTAAAAATAAAACAACAGGATATTGTTTTAAAGTGTCGATATTTAGAGGACGTAATAATCTGTATGGAAGAATAGTATTACAACTATCAGTAAAATAGCATTTTTCAAATTGCTTTCTTAAATTTTCATCAACATTATTTTGCGCAAAACAATTACAAAAAGCAACTAAGCAAAAAATTGTAATAATAAATTGTTTCATAATTTTTTATATTTCGAATACAAAATTAAATTTCTTTTTTAAAACATAAAAAAATAATATCAGTAAAAATATAACATGTTAATAGAATTAACACACATTAT
>JAKSUC010000050.1 GCA_024413595.1 Bacteroidales bacterium | reverse complement strand
AACCAGGGACACAAGGATTTTCAGTCCTTTGCTCTACCGACTGAGCTATGGTACCTCGTTTTTTGCGTTGGCAAAAGTAAAGGCTTTTATTTAATCTTGCAAATTTTTTTTTCGTTTTTTTTCAAAAAAACTACTGGTCTTTAGATTTATTTTTGGTTATACTTTCTTTCTTTTCTTTATTTTTCTTGTAAATTTCTGAATAAAGAAGGTATCTTTTATAATTTTCTTCGTTTTTATCTTTCCAAATATTTTTCCCTAAAGCACTGAATTTTACCATTTTTTCATATAAAATTCTACCTAAGTCACGACGCTTATTTGTATGTTTTACTCTTTCTGCTCTAGATACTTCTAATTCTTTTGAGGCGTCTCTTGTCGATTTTATTATATCTTTATATTTGTCAAATTCTTCAGATTTTAATCCCACTACAGAGAGTTTAGTTTTAAATTTTTTTGCTACATTCAAAACTTTATCTGCTAAATCAATTAATTCTTTTATTGGAATTCCTGTTACTTTTTGAGTCTTAAAGTATTTTTTCATTTCTTGTTTTCCAACAATTATTATTGAAAGATGTAATAGAAATATTCTTGTATATTCTTTTAAATCTTTTTCCTTTTCGTTTTTTACTTTCGTTTTTTCTGAAACATCTTCCGCAAATATTTTGTCATCAGGATAATTCTCAAAATCTGTTATTCTTTTTTTGAATGTTTCAATTTCTTTTTCTGTTACACCAAATTTTGAGAAATACTCCATATCGTTGAGTACAAGTTGAATTAATTGACGACCTTTTGAGGTTATTTCACTTGATGAATAATTGTAAGTTACTGTTTTTTTCATTTTTCCTTTTTACTTTTTTTTGACGTTACAAATATAAATATTTTATTTCCTGTTTACAAATTTTAATATATTTTTTTTATTATTAAAGATAATTTTTTTATAAAAAAATACTGATAAATCTGATCATTAAAATCTCTTGTAATATTTTTTATTTATTATTTATTCCTTTTAGTCTTATCTTATTTCTTTTTTAGAAATCTAAATTATTTTTGTAATTTTTACAAATAGTTAATATCTTATTATTTACTTTTGTAAATTATAATTTGTTTGTTTACCTAAGATGTTGTATTATAGTTGTTTTATTATTTGTAGCTAAATTTTGTTTACAAATCTATTTTGACAAGAACAAAAAAAAGCGCCTCAATTTTGAGACGCTTTTTTTATTTTTATTTAATTATCATATTTTTAATACTGCTAAGAATGCTTTTTGTGGAACTTCAACATCTCCAACTTTTTTCATTCTCTTCTTTCCTTTTTTCTGTTTGTCTAATAATTTACGTTTTCGAGAAATATCTCCACCATAACATTTAGCTGTAACGTCTTTTCTAAATGCTTTAATTGTACTTCTAGAAATAATTTTTGTTCCTATTGCAGCTTGAATTGCTATATCAAATTGATGACGAGGTATTAAATCTTTTAGTTTTTCACAAATTCCTTTGCCAAAATCGTATGCGTTAGATTCGTGAATTAGACTTGACATTGCATCAACTGGTTCTCCATTTAATAAAATGTCTAATTTTATAAGTTTTGATTCTCGATAGTCAATAGGGTGGTAGTCAAAACTTGCATATCCTTTTGAAATACTTTTTAATTTGTCATAAAAATCAAATACAATTTCAGCTAATGGCATTTCAAAATTTAATTCTATTCTATCGGCTGTTAAATATGTTTCATTGATTTTTATTCCTCGTTTTTCTAAGCATAGTTTTGTTATAGGTCCATAAAATTCTGATTTTGTGATAATATCAGCTTTAATATATGGTTCTTCAATATGACTTATTGCTTTAGTTTCAGGTAATCCTGCTGGATTGTGAACTTCAACCATTTCACCTTTTGTTGTGTATACTTTGTATGAAACGTTTGGAACTGTTGTTATAACGTCCATATCAAATTCTCTTGATAATCGTTCTTGAACAATATCCATGTGAAGCATACCTAAAAAACCGCATCTAAATCCAAATCCCAATGCTATTGATGATTCTGGTGTAAATGTTAATGAAGCATCATTAAGTTGAAGTTTCTCTAATGATGTTCTAAGTTCTTCGTATTCGTCAGTTTCAATTGGATATACACCTGCATATACCATTGGTTTAACTTCTGCAAATCCTTCTATTGCTTTTTTACAAGGATTTTCTATATGTGTGATTGTATCTCCAACTTTAACTTCTATTGCGTTTTTTATACCAGAAATAATGTAACCTACATTCCCTGCTGAAATTTCGTTTTGTGGTTTTAGATCCATTTCCAAAACTCCAACTTCTTCTGCAATATATTCTTTTTTGGTATTAACAAATTTAACCTTATCTCCTGTTTTTAAACTGCCGTTATATATTCTGTAGTAGGCTATTATACCTCTGAAGGGGTTAAAAACTGAGTCAAAAATTAATGCTTGTAAAGGTGCATTAGCATCACCTTCTGGAGCAGGTACTTTTTCGATAATAGCTTTTAAAATTTCTTCTACACCTAAACCAGTTTTACCGCTTGCTTCAATTATATCTTCACGCTTACCTCCAATCAGTTCTATAATTTGATCTTTTACTTCTTCGGGTTTGGCAGCTGGCATATCCATTTTGTTAAGTACTGGAATTATTTCAAGGTTGTTTTCAATTGCCATATAAACATTTGAAATTGTCTGTGCTTGAATACCTTGTGTTGCATCTATAACTAATAGAGCGCCTTCGCATGCTGCAATACTTCTTGACACTTCGTACGAGAAGTCTACGTGTCCTGGTGTATCAATTAGATTTAAAACATAATCTTGACCATTAAGAACATGGTGCATTTGTATAGCATGACTTTTTATAGTTATTCCACGTTCTCTTTCTAAATCCATATCATCAAGAACCTGATTGGTGAGTTCTTTCTCGTTAATCGTTTTTGTATATTGAAGCAATCTATCTGCTAGAGTGCTTTTTCCATGATCTATATGCGCAATTATGCAAAAATTACGTATGTTTTTCATCGTAAATTCAAATATTTGTTTTTATTCAGGTTACAAATATATTTATTTTTATTGAAAAAATTAAAAGTCTATTTTAGATAATTTGTTATCTTATTTCGTGATATTTTAAATTATGTTTAATTTGTTAATATTCAATTAATATAAAATTTTCATTCATTTAGTTCATTTTTTTTATTGAATTTGGGGATTAATGTGTAAATTTGGTCATGGAAAATTTGGAGGATATTCAACTTTTAAAAGAGTCGGTTGAAAAACAATTTGGCTCTAAAATTTTGTATGCTAAAGATTGTGCAGCATTGTCTGAGTGTGTTTATTCACAAACTGGTAACAAAGTTAGTGAAACTACTTTAAAAAGACTTTGGAATTTAGTGAATAGTTCGTTTAACCCTTCAAAATATACTCTTAACTCTTTATGTCAATATTTAGGTTTTGCTGATTGGGATGATTTTGTTTCTAATAAAAATAGTGCAGAAAAAAATGTTGAAAATATTGAGAAATGGGAATTAATTAAACAAAAATCTCGTAACGTTAGTTACAATAGTTTTATTTCCATTAAATCAAGAATGGGAATTGAATTAAAAAATACTGTTCATCGTGCTTTTGCTGATGAAATGATGGACAATTTTTTAAAATCTGATAAAACTGCCACTGCTTTCATTGCGCCTGGTGGTTATGGAAAATCTACTATTGTTTCTTCGCTTGTTAATGATTTTTTCTTATCTGAAAATCCTAAATGTCCCGACGATATTGTTTGGTTTATGGATTGTGGTATTCTTGATAGTATCAATTCTGATGATTTTGACATAGAACCTTTTATTATTCGACTTCTTGGATATGACGAAAAATATAGTTTTAAAGAATATTTTGACATGTATCCAGCTGCCAAACGTGGCAGAATTGTTTTAGTTTTTGATGGTTTAAATGATTTTTCTGGAAATATTGCTAGTACTAAGCGTTTAATTAATAATATCTTACGCCTAATTGCTCAATATAAATCTGTAACTTGGTTCAAAATTGTTTTAACTCTTCGTCCAGATTTATGGAATTATATTTGTAAAACCTTAAACGATAGTACAGAAATTAAATCTACTTGGTTTGGTGTTGAATTTTCTACTGTATCGTCTATGATTTCAAATATTCCTCCGTTAAAAATGGAGGAAGTTGAATTAATATTAAAAAATAATGGAATTACTGAAGTTTCATATTTTTTAAATTTAATGCAAGAAGGCATTTCTAATATTACTCGTATTCCATATTTCTTACACCTTTATATATCTTTAGCCCAATCAAACAGAAAATCAGTTTCAGACATTGACCTTTTACGTGAATTTGTTAGTAGAAAAATTACCAGTGTTGATAATGGTGATCGAAAACTTAAATTAATTGATTTTCTTCTTTTTAGCACAAATTATGGTGTTGATACTGACGTTGTTGCTAAAAATACCGTTTCTAGTTTAATTACAAAATTTAGTGCTGAATTTGATGAATTATTATCGTTTGGTATTTTGTATGAGTATAAAGTTGAAGATAAATTTTTAACTACCACTACTTATATCAAATTTAGTCATCAAATTTTATTTGAGTTTTTATTAGCAAATTATTGGTTGCGCGAAATTGGTTTTGTTGATAGTTTATTTTCTGAAGTTGCAATATTTTATCAAAGTAATATTTCTTTAAAATTTCAAATTGTAACTTGGCTTATTAAATATTCTTTTAGAGAAGGGCGTACTGATATTATTAGTAATATTTTTACAATAGTTGAAAATTATTTTTCTTCCTCGGAAGAGCAATCTTATGTAACAAAATTAATAAATATTGTCGGTCTTGAAATGCGTAAATATCCCGAAATTCGTGACGAAATATTAAATTATTTTGCTAAATCTATTTCTGGTCGACACTTTTATTATATGAATTTTTGTGATATAGATTCTTTAAATAGTTTTTTTGGAAATGCTCTTTTATACTTTATCAATAATTCTATAACACCAGAAGACTTTTTATTTGCTTATACTTTAAAATTACAACAAGCTTTTTTTAATAAAGATATTAAATCATTAACTGATTATTATTCCAAAATTGAATTGCTTGATATTCCAGCTAATAGTAATATTTGTTATATAGAATTGATGTCTATTCAAATTTTGTATTATTCTATGCGTGAAGGTCATATTCCATCTTCTCTCATTGATTATATAACAAAATTTTCTTCAGAATTTTATTCTAGATTTGAAAATTTAGATCAAAATTTTGGTTATCGAGAATTAATTTTAATCGATTCCTTATATTTAACAGAACAATGGCAACTTGTTAAAATTGTTTGTGATATTATTTTAGGTGATATTTCTTACGTTCAAAAAAACATTTTTAATGAATATTTTAGACAATTACAATTAATTTATTCTATTTCATTATTAAAATTGGGTTATAATAAAAAGGCTTATTTAGCTTTTGAGTCTATTATTAGAGATAATCGTGATTTATTCCCAGTTTGTGCTTCTAATTATTGGAACATGCGTTTTTGTGAAATTGCCGCTAATTTTAATGTCGAAAATTTTGATATTTATTCCGATTATGTAAAAAAAGGGTTGGCAATTTCTAAATATTTAAAATTTACTTTTTTTGAAAAACGTTTTCATCAAATGCTAAATCGTTTAAAACGTTTAAGATAAAAAAAAATCTTAGAAATATCTAAGATTTTTTTACTTTTTAATTTTTTCCTTCTGTTTTATTCGGACAATTTTGTTTGTCGCAAGATTTATGGCAATTTTTATGATTTTTATGTTGCTCTAAATTATGATTTCCGTGATGCTCTAAATTATGATTTTTGTGATGACCTTGTGGATGATTGTATCCGTTTCCGAATTCTTGTTTTGAATCAAATTTAATTCTTTGCTCGTCAGTTAATATTTTTCTAATCTCCTGATGTTGTTTTTCGTTAATTTTTTCCTTTTCTATATTAAGATTACCTATTTCTTCAATAGTTGAGTTAATTTCATCCATGTTAGGTTTATCTACACATCTTATTGTATTTAGATGTGCTCTTTTTTCTCTTATTAAATTATTGATTTCTAATAATCTTTTACTATCAGAATTTTTTATTTCTTCAATTTTGTTTTTTTGTGTTTCTGTTAAATTTAGTCCAAAATTGTTGACCCCTGTATTTTTTTGTTGCGTAGGATTTTGACAATATCCGTTTACTGAAAATAACGTGGTTAAAATTGTCAAACATAATGTTAATATTATTTTGTTCATTTTATTAGTAATTTAAAATTAATTTATATTTTAATAATCATAATAGCCATTTTCGTTATAATATTTTCTTCCAATTATAACAGATAATCCAGTCTGAAACGATATCATGTTAGTATTTCTTATCCATTTATCAGCTATTTTTCCATCTTTCATTGCCCATAACGCTGGTGATAATTGGTCTAATATAAAATGTAATTGAACATATCCTAATCTTTGACTTATTCCAAATCCAAAAACATTGGCTTTTCTATTTATAAATGATTGAGAAATAGAAATTTGTGTTTCATTTCCTATTGTAAAATTTACTGATGAGGTTAATGATGGATGAAATGTTTTGGAATACCACATTCCTCTAAATACGCAACCAAATTTTATGTATTTGTTTAGTTCATACATTCCTGATATATAAATTTTTGTGTTTAAAAAATCTGTATATCCTTTGTCATTATCATTTGGTGAGGCGTAAGCCAAAATAGAATCTTTTAGGATTTCGCCTACTGTATCTATATTGTTTAAATATTTCGCTATGTCAATTCCTTCAAATTTAAAGTTTCCTGATTGAGTCAATGATTTCGCATTTTTTTTACATCTTATAAAACCTAAATCTATTATTGATCCAGCCAATGATATTTTGTTGTTTATTTTATAAGTTATACCTAAATCAGTTGCCCAACCTCCGTTTTTTCCTTTTAATAAATCTTTAATATTATCATTGTTTAAATCATCTATATTTATATTATCTGAATATACGCTATCAATTAAACCATTTTCGTTTTTGGCAAATTTTAGATCTGTATTACATGAAAATTCTGCTTCTATATTTGATTTTAAATCAATATTATACATGTCTCCATTTGTTTCAAATTCTATATCACATTTTTTTGTTCTAAAATTTGCTATATTTTGTATTCTTTTCAAATTTACTCCTAAAGATATTTTATCTGAATATTCCCATGAGTATCCTAATTTAAATTCATAATATAGATTAGCTTTTAAATTTATTCCGCTCAAATCGATAGTACTATTTTCACCGAAATATGTACCATCTTTTAATTTAAATATATCTTTTGGATATGACATATTTAAATTCGATTTAATACTTATTCCTCCATTTACGTATCCTTCATTTATTCTAAAACCAAAATTTGCCAATGATATTTCCTGATTTGTAAATATATAGTTTTTCTTTTTTAAATTTCCATATATTTTATCTAAATCTATTACATATTTTTCGCCGTTATTTATGTTCTTAAAAATATTATTAATACTAAATGCAGAATTCCCTGCATTTATATGTATATCATATAGTGAAACATATACTTTACTTTTAGGATTAAAGACGGGATTATACATATTTCCATTTGTGGTATAATTCATAAAATATCCTGTTAGCGTTTGAGCATTAATATCTAGTGATAAACAGAGTATTACTAGACTTATTAGTATTTTATAGTTTAATTTTTTCACGATTTTGTATATAAGTTATTTGTTTGTGTATCCTAATTCTGCTAATAATGAAACTCTTAAATATAAGGATTGTTTGCTTGTTACTTTTACATAACTACTTTCTGTTTTCATTATTATTTTGTATTTTAGTATGTTACAATCATTTTTGGCAATTTTTGTCAATCTTTCTTTAGGTATTATACTATTTTTTTCTGCTTTTTCTATTATTATATTCCCATTGTTTAATTTTGCACTTTCTATTCTCCAAGCACCTTCAATAAATACTGAATCTATAATTTCTTTACTATTTGCAAAATATAAATATACATCATATTGTATTTGAGTTTCGTTTTCTGCTTTACATTTGATTTCTAAATTTTCTATATTGTCAATGTATTCTGATAAATTAAATTCACTTTCGTCTTCTATACTAAAATTTCCAAGTATAACATCTATTGGTAAATCTATTTTGCTTTCTATATTTATTTTGTTGTCTAATTTATCACTATTTATATTTATTACAAATGTTATTTTGTAATATTCTGGCATTAAATTTAAGCATTCTGTTAGTTTTCCTTCTGATACTTCATTATTTATTATAACTTCATTTTTCCCTATTAAATTATTATAGTTTATTGTACTTATTATTCTATTTTCTTTGTTGTAAAAATCTATTTTTTTGATTTTAACATTTATATCATAATTTTCTTCTGAATTTACTTTAAAATATATCACTGGATCTTTGTATCTTATTTCTCCTTCTTTTCTTTCTTTACCTTCATCTTTATACACATATTCTTTATCTGTAATATATTCTAAATCTACATTATTTTTACAATTAATTTCGTATTTATCTTGATTTATAATTATATGAGTAAGATTATTTTCATCATTAGTAAAATCTACGTTGGGATTAATTTCTGCTTTTTTAATATTACTAAATTTAATATTGCTATTAATTAAAGGAATTGCTATTTTCCCATTTATAGTTAATGAATCATCTAGTTTGTCAAATTCTTCAAAATTAAAATCACTTCTACATGCTGCTAATATAAATATTATTGCAAATAGAGTTAAAAATTTTGTTATTAGGTTGTTTTTACTCATTTTATTTAAATATATAGTTATATAAATAGTTATCTTTTCCTCCAATTATTATTGAATAATTGTTTTCGTTTTGAAATTTTGTTATACTAAATTCTGTACATCCTTCTATAGGAAATCCTTTACAAATTTTTCCATCATTTCCTATCAAATAAGCTAAATTTTCATTGCTACATACAAATCCAATCTTTTTGTTATTAGCACTGAAGTTAAAAATGTTTATTTTGCTTGTTATATTATTTCCTGTATAAATATACGAAATTTTTTCGCCATTTTTATCAAATATTTTGAAAATATTTTCATCTGAAAATAAAAATTCATTTTCTCCATCATTATTTATGTCATACAATACAAAATTATGATTTGCTGAATAATTTTCTATTCTTTTTGATTGGCTTCTTCCGTCTGATATATATATATATTCTATTTCACCAGACGAATTTGTTGTAACAAATCTACAATTTTCAATTCCTCCTGGACTTTCTAGATAAAATTTTGTGTTTGGTGCTTTTGGAAAATCTTTGTTTGGTGTTATTCTTGTTTCGCCTCTTCTATTTAATATGTATGTTTTAAGATTGTCTGCAAATATCAGATAATCTTTATCTTCTACCCTAAAATATTGAACAGGGGTTATTATTTTATCTTTTGTTTCAAATGGATTCCACGTTTCTAATTTTATTCCTTCTTTTGTATATACATATAATAGTTTATTTTCACATGGTACAAATATTCTGTAATTTCCATCATTTTCATAATCAAATACTGAAATTTCGCTTGAAATATTATATTTTAATTCTATTGGATAATTGGGTAAATAATTTCCATTTTTATCTATTAAGTGAATAAATTTTTTTGTTGCAAATAAGAATTGTATTTTCCCATTTCTATAATAATCAATGCTATATATATTGCCTATTATTTTTTCACCTAATTGTTTTTTCCAATATCGTTTCCCGTCTTTATTTATTAAATATATCTTTTGTGTTTCGTCTTGAATTAATATGTTATTTTCATTTGTTTCAAAATTTTTTACTATTTGTGGCTTTATGTTTATTGTAGAATCTATTGGTGATTTCCATTTTATATATCTTTCATATTCTATTTTGTCACTATATAATAATGCACCATTGGTGTAAAATTTATTTTCATGTCTACTATATTGTATTGATGCGCCTCTTAGATTTTTAATACTTTCTAAATTTTTTATGTAATCTTTTTTATTGTTATTATTTAGCATTTCTGCTATTATATTACTTGTATATTTTAAATCAACATAATAAAATATATTACTTTTTTTATTTATTAATTTGTTAAATTCTTTGTAAAATGAGTTTTCTTCTAATATTTTACCTGTTTCTATACAATTTAAATATTCTTTTATTGCATTTGGGTTTTGTGCTAATATAATTTTTGAATCTTTTATTGCGTAATAATCAAAATCTATAGCTCCAAATATTTCCCCAAAGAATGTAGAAAATATGTTTTTTGTTGGTAGATAATAAATTGTATAATTTTTATTTGATTGTGTTCTAATATTAAATTCTATTTCTGAATTTTTTCTATTGTTTCTTGTTTGATATTTTCTTGTTATTTTGTTGAAATATTCTATTGCTTTTTCTTCATTTGATAAATGTGCTATTATGTAGTTATCGTTTGCTCTGTTTGCTATACTATAATCTGTTGTAAATTCTATTATATTATTTGATATAAATTCATAGATTTCTTCTCCATCTAGTTCATACAAATTTTTTAAATTATTTATTTCCTTATTATAAATTTTATTTCTATCTGTTTGATCTATATATTTTTGATAATCGTTTTTGAATTGTAATATATCTGATATTCCTATACATGCAAAATTTGTTGTCTTGCTTGGTAAATATTTTATTATATCGTTTCCTACTGGATTTTGATTTTTAAATACATTTATAAATGTATGACAATCTTCAGTTGCATTGCTAAATCCAGAACATACTATACTTTCTTTTTCAGTTGATATGTCAATAACCGACCATTCGGCATAATTTGATATTTTTGATGTTAATGTTCGTTTGTTATCATTTAATTCGGTTTTAATTATTTCATAAAAATTGTGATAGTTGATTATTAAATTTGCTTTTACGTGTTTTCCTTGACTTTTTAATAATTCTTTTAGTTCTTTATTTTTAGTTATACTATTATTGCTATTTATTTGTCGTATTGAATTTCCTATTAGTAACTCAGAAAAACTTATTAGAAATATTCCTTTTGTGTATGAGAAATTTATAATCTCTTTTTTATTTTGATCTATTAATTTGTATATTGTTGAATTATCGTGTTTTATTGTTTCGTGTCTTAATCCTTTTTCTGACGAAATTTTTGTGATTGTTTTATATATATTTTTACAATCTTCCTTCGTCATTTCACATGCTAGCAACATGTAAATATTATTTCTTCCTATATTGTGAAATGAAATTGCTATATTATTATTTGATATAAAACTATTTATTTCTCTATTTTTATCTATTAATTCTTTGAATTTTTTTAAATTTTCGTTTACAGTTTTTAAATTACCAATTTTTGTAATTTGTTCCCATATTGGATTATTATTGTTTACATAATTAATAATTTCATCATATTTATTTGTTTCTATTATTAATCCTGCATCTTGTGGAATAGCATGAAGTATGTAAACATCTCCATTTTCTTCTTGAGTATATTCACATCCTATATTTATTAACAATAATAAAATTGTTATTAATTTTAATAATTGTCTGTATAATTTCATTTTTTTATTTTTGCTATTACAGATTTTTCATTTACGAAATTAGTATATTTCTACATCTTTTTATCTTATTTTGGTAAGATTTCAGATTTGTTTAATTTTAAGCTTTTGTTTATGTTGTAATTTATTTTACATTTATACAATCTCTGATTAATTGTATTTGTTTTTATTTGTTTTATAATCAGCGTTTTATAATGTCTTTACATTTGTAATTGATATCATTTTACAAAAGGAAACGATAATTTAACTTTTTTTCTTATAAATAATTTGTTTTTATTCTTTAATTTAATATGATTAGAAATTAATACATGAAATCAATATTTCTAATTTCAATATCTTTTATAAATATACATATTTCATAAATTATTTCAAATAATCAATAACTCAAAATCTTTTGAATATTTCTCATCTTGTTTATTGATTGTATTGAATATTCAATTTTAGTGAAGTTGATTTGCCATTTTATAAAGTCATTTTGTTGTCTTTTGATTAATTGCGTAATTCGTTGATTATCTGAATTTAGCAAAAAATTCTGCAATTACTGATTTCATTTCAAATGGCAAATATTTCAATGCTTGTTCTTTTATTTCTTTGGGAATTGTATAATATGCTTCTGCTATTGCCCCTGCAATAGCTCCTGTGGTATCTGTATCGCCACCCAATACTATTGCGTTTCTTATTGTATTTTCAAAATTATTTGCTTCTAGAAAACATGCTATTGCTTGTGGTACTGTTTCCATACATGTTTCTCCAACTCCTGAGGCATTTTCTAGTAATGGCAATTCATATTCAAACATTTTGTTTACCCAATCTGCTATTTCCTCTTTAAGTATTTCTCTTTTACGGAGTTTATATATTAGCATTGCTACACATTTTGCTCCTTTTATTCCTTCTGGATGACTATGGGTTGGTTTGGCTGAACGTTCGGCTTCTTTTTCTGTTTTTGCTAAACTATCAAATGCCCAACCTATTGGACTGACTCTCATTGCAGAACCATTTCCCCAACTATCGTATGGTTTATTATCGGTGCTTCCTAACCATTTGTTTAGTCTACTGCCATATCCTCCCATGGGATATGGATATTTTTTACACCATTTTAATAAACATTCTTTATAATCCATGTTGGTTGTTAAAGCTTCTGCTATTGCTATTGTACATATTGTGTCGTCGGTAAATGAACATTCTGATGTAAATAGCTTAAAATTACTTAGATTTTTTCCTCCGAATTCAAATCTAGATCCTATTATATCGCCAATTATTGCTCCTAACATAGTTTGATATTTTTGGTTTTTTATTTATTTAATATTTCTATACTCTCTCTTTCAAGTGGTGACAATTGATATACTTTTAATTCAAATTCTGATATCATTGTGAATAAATGTTCAAAAAATGATGTTTGTATTTTTTCAAATGCTGCCCATTCTGTTATTTTTGTAAAGGCATAAATCTCAAGAGGTATTCCTGTTGAGGTTTGTTGCATTTGTCTTACCATTAAATGTCCATTTTCTACAAATGTTCCATCTTTTTCTAGTATTCTGTTTATTACTGTATGACTTGAAAGCTCGTTATTTACAAAATCAAATCCTTGACTTTTGGTTATAGGATAATATGTTTTTAAATCCTTTTTATCTCTTTCTATATTATTTTTATATGTTTTTAAAAATTTACTAAAATCATTAATGTATGTATTTCCTAATTCATCTTCTGATAAAAACACCTCTGATTCTGGTCCATTTATTTCAATAAAATCTTTTTTATCTTTAATTATATATTCTTCGTGTAAACCATCTGATAGTTTTATGATGCTTGGTTTATATTTTTTGAATACTTGATAATTTGATATAATATAAAATTCTATATATTTTCTAAACAATTCAATATTTGAAATTGGTCGTTTGTCAAAATCTATTTTTGTTAATTCTTTATTTTCTGTGTCTTGTTGTCTTTGATTGATATAGTCTTTTAAAATAGAGATGTTTTTTAGTTTGTTTAATAAATTATCATCTGCAATTTTTACACTATTTGCATCTATTAGAATTGTACGTTTCATTCTTCTAGCTTGCATTTCTTGCATATTGCTCCAATTTATAAATGATTCACTCATTAATGATGCTGTGGGAATTGTACTTACACTATTGTCAAAGTTTTTTACTTTTACTGTGTTTAATGTTATATCTATTACATTTCCATCCACATTTCTACTTGCAATTGTTATCCAATCGTCTTTTTTTATCATATTTAGGGTTGACAATTGAATTGAAGCTACAAAACCAGAAATAGAGTCTTTGAAAATCAACATCAATACAGCAGACATACCTGCCAAACCTCCTAATAATGCAAGTGGATTTTTTCCTATGATTATTGAAATTATTAATAAACCACAAATAATGCCTATAACAATTTTTGCTACTTGAATATATCCTTTAAAACTAATTTTTCTACGTTTTTGACGCATTATTGCATCTATTATATCATTAGTTGCATTTAATGCTTTCATTAATGTAAGCATTATTGAAAATATATTGTAACAATAACATAATGTTCTAATATTTATTACCCAGATTTCATCGGTTATTGCAAATTTTATTAAATAAAATATTATTGCTGCTGGAACCATGTGTGATAATGGAACTAACACTTTATGTTTTACTAGTTCATCATCATATTTATTACTTGTTTTGGTTACTATTGAATGTACTACTTTTTCTATTATAAATTTTGTTATGTAATAACTTATAAAACATATTAATGCAATAATCATTAAATTTATAGCACCTTTAAAATATATTGCCCAATCTAATGACATTCCCCATCCAGTAAACACTTCAATTAAGTAATCCGAAAATCGTTTACAAATATCTAATAATATCTTACTCATAGCTTGATTGTTTAATTTTCTAAGCCCCAAATTTACGGGATTTGTAAGTTTTTTCAAAAAAAGTTTGTTTCTTTGTATAAAATATTTCATTTATGTTTTCAATAGGAAAAATTAAATTTGATCATTATCCTTTGTTTCTTGCGCCAATGGAAGATGTAACTGATGTATCTTTTAGATATATCTGCAAACAATATGGTGCGGATATGATGTATACAGAATTTATTGCAAGTGAAGCACTTGTGCGTAACATTGACAAAACTGTCAAAAAGATGCATCTTGAAGATTCTGAACGTCCAGTTGGTATACAAATTTATGGTCATGATGTTGACCACATGGTGGAAGCTGCAAAGATGGCGGCTGAACTAAATCCTGATTTAATTGATATTAATTGTGGTTGTCCTGTTAAAAAAATTGCTACACGTGGTGATGGTGCGGGGCTTTTACAAAATATTCCATTGATGATAAATATTGTGGAAAATGTTGTTAAAGCTGTTCCGAATATTCCTGTAACTGTTAAGACGCGTTTAGGGTGGGACGATAATTCTAAAATTATTGTTACACTTGCCGAACAATTACAAGACGTTGGAATAAAAGCTCTTGCTATTCATGGACGTACAAGAATGCAATTTTATAAAGGTGAAGCTGATTGGACTTTGATTGGTGAAGTTAAAAATAATCCAAGAATGTATATTCCTATTATTGGCAATGGTGATGTTGATTCTCCTCAAAAAGCTGGTGAAATGAAAAATCGTTATGGCGTAGACGCTATTATGATAGGACGAGCAGCTGTGGGATGTCCTTGGATTTTTAAAACTATTCATGATTATTTTGAAACAGGAATTATTCCTCAAGAACCTGATGTTCATGAACGTGTTCGACTTGCAAAACTTCAACTAAAAACGTCGATGGAATGGAAAGGTGATGTTCGTGGTATTTTAGAAATGCGTAGACATTATTCTCAATATTTTAAATCTTTGCCTGATTTTAAATCTTATAGAATGAAACTTGTAACATCGCTTGATATTGCAGAATTGAATTCTTTGCTTGATGAGATAGAACAAAAATATTCATAAAAAAAGGCGGAAATTTTTCCGCCTTTAATTTTCGAATAACTTCATAATTTTACATTTTTAAGAATTAGACATTATTAATTAGTAATCAAAATATTTAAATATTATTTTCCAGTTCATTCGGTGTTAAACATTTCCACCTCCCACTTTCTAATATTTAAACTATAATTACTTGTCACCACCTGACCATTAGGCTTATGATATTTACACCATTTTTTAAACTCTTCATCAGGATTTTCACCGTTATCAATTTTATGTTTTAATTCACTTTTCAAATAATTACCAATACCTTTAGCAAAAATAAAGTGAGCAACGGCCATCAACTGATTTTCATTTAAATTATTAGTGTGTTTTCGAGCCAAAGCCACAGAGTGACTAAAGTCGTGTCGCAATAAACGATCGGCTTCTTTTTTAGTAATCTTATCGTTTTCAAAATGTTCGTTGGGTTTTATTACGTGACCATAACCAATAGTTTTGTAACCGGCACAGCAATAATAAGCCTTACCGCCAGCAAACCCTTCGTGCTTTTTGATAAACGCAATAGTCTTTTCAAATGCTTCTGAAGAATAAGTAACAGATAATTTTTCAAAATTTACTACCTGTTTTTGTTTATTCTCACAAACAACTTCGTATTTGAAGTTTTTAAATTCGTCAAATCTATTGTCGAATTCTTTTACTGTTGGTGTGTTTGTATAAAACATACTTGCAACAGTCATCATTAAATTGATTAAATTTTGTCTCATAATGTTCAATATTTAGTAAATAATCGTGTTGACAACTTCAGAACTTTTTCTGTTAGTTTGCCAATACGGCAATTCGCTTTGAATAAGAACATGTTTGAGAGACTTGTTAAAGTCGTTGTTTTCTCAATTCTTTGTAAATTTTTATTTTGTAAAATATTTAGATTTTGTTATATCATTTTCTAAATACTTATACTTTTATTTTATTTACGATGCAAATATAAATAATGTTTCTGATATTTCCAAATTTTTTTACACTTTTTTTAAAAAAAAATGCAAAAAAATATGATATATCTTTTTATGGCTATATTTTTATGTAATTTTTATAAAAATAGGGTAGGAGAGTGGGTTAATTTTCTTGCCATCGAAATGAATTATTGTTTATATTTAATAATGACAACAATCGATCTACAACTGTATCTACTAAATCTGTTATATTTTTTGGATTTGAATAAAAGCTAGGATTTGCTAAACTTACAATTCCGCCAGCTAAAGTTATTTTTTCCATATTTTGTATATGAATGATACTTAATGGATTTTCGCGTAATACTACAATTAGTTTCCTCCTTTCTTTTAAAAATACATCGGCAGCTCTTGTTATTAATGAGTCTGAAATTCCATTTGCAATTCTTCCTAAAGTTCCGCAAGAACAGGGACAAATTATCATTGAATTATAACTACAACTACCCGATGCAATTGGTACATAAAAATTATCATTGTCATATAATGAAATTTTATCACTTTCTTTTATTTCAGGTAGATTTTCACTATTATAAATTTTTAATGCAGTTTTGCTAAATACAACTGCTATTTTTTCGATTTCTTGATTTTTGTTAAGCTTTGTTATTAATCTATGTGCGTATATAGCACCACTCGCGCCTGTTATTGCTACTACTATTTTCATATTATTTTTTTGATAGATTAAATCTTTTTACAATAGAAATATTTATAACATTATTTCTCCAATTTGGCATTGTATTGATATTTGTTATTTTAGTTATGCTGTATTCTAGTTGAGCAATTATCTCAAAATTGTTGTTTAGATATAATCTAATACCAGCACTAGCATCAATGTCATAATTTTTTAAGAATTCTGTATCTGGAGTTTCTGAAAAAGTTTCATCTATAATTTTTGATGACATTAAATAATTGTATAGTATACCTAATTCACCACCCATTTTTTCACAAAAACGATATTTTGCTATAATAGGTAGTTCAATATAATTTAGATTTGTTTTAAATTCAGTGTATCCGTCTTGTGCTTTTTTTACACCTTTTGTATTTAATAATAAACCACTTTCAACAGCAAATTTATTTTCAGTTTTGGTTGATACCGTAATTCCAGTTTTTATACCTGCTTTTTTGTATCCACCTTGAGTGTCGCCGTCCACTTGACAGCCATTAATACCAAATTGAAATGCTCCAGTAATGTTTTGTGCTTTTGATAAAGAATTTATTAATAAAAATAAAGTCAATAATAAAAATTTAGTTTTCATAATTAAATAGTTTAAAGATTATACAAAAAAAAAACTCCTATCTAAAAAAGATAGGAGCAAAAGTAAACAAAAATAAAAATTTAAAAATTATGAAATTTCATTATAAATTCAATTTATTATTCATCGATTTTAACACCACGAGCATCGATAAAGAAATAAACTGTGTCGTAATTGTCAACCTTTAAACAAACTTTAGCTCTACCATTGTGGAAAGTTTCACCAGTTCCATCCATTTTACGATAGTTAAAGTCGTACATTGGCGCAATAACCACATTGCCAAGAGTGTCAACATAACCGAATTTACCTTTAGTAGAGTCGTTACGATCGTAGCGATATTTAAAAAGTCTTAAACCTTCGGTAGGACGACGCATACTTAAGAAATAAGTAGCGCTATCGTTTTTGATATTTTGTTGCACTTCGTTGATGTAAGCGGTTCTCATATATTCAGCTTTACGATATTTGTTTTGTGCAATTGTATCAGTGTTTTCGTATCTGATAGCACGTTTAAAAGCGTTGATAGCAGAGTCGATATAATGAGGATTTTCGTTAGAGAAATTTTCCATATAAATATTACCCATTTGCATTTGAATATCGTGAGGAGTAAGAGTAGCTTGAGTTTCGATAGGTTCTTCTTGAATTTTATTTACACAATATTTAGTGAA
Organism: Bacteroidales bacterium; assembly: GCA_024413595.1. Taxonomy (GTDB): domain Bacteria; phylum Bacteroidota; class Bacteroidia; order Bacteroidales; family UBA3824; genus UBA3824. The sequence continues at coordinate 6,902 of JAKSUC010000050.1, read as the reverse complement.
ATAAATAATACCTGCAACAATAGCTAATAATAAAATAACTATGATAACACCCCACCAAGCTTTTCTTCTAAGTTTTTTTGCGTGAGCATTTTCGGTAATATTTGGATCTTTTCGTCTAGCACGCCAATAACAAATAGGAGCAATAAAAATATTAAGCCATTTAAGCCATTTACTTTTAAAGAAATTTGTACCGTTGTCGAGAGATTTAGCAAGTTCGTATCTTTTTTTGATACGATCGTTAGCGATGTTATAATTTAGAGCAGATTTAAAACTTGTAACAGCATTAGCAAAATCGCCAACTTCGATAAGAGCTTCGCCTTTGGCTTCAAACATACGCATATTTGCTTCTGCATTTTCGCCTTCCATAATATTGGCTGCTTCTTCATAATTTTCAAAGGCGTTGATAAAATCGCGAGTTGAAAATAGTAAATCTCCTTTAATCATTTTGTACATGAATTCAAGTTTTTTACTACTTTCATTAATACCTTGTTCTAATTCGTCTTTACGATCTTCGTTTATTATGTTTTTATAGTTGATATATTCATAAACAAACAAAGCTCTTGAATATTGATGATTATGAGCGTAGCTATCAGCTTTGTAAAGAAGATCGCTAGTGCTTAAAAATGATAAATCACCAAATTCAAAATCGTTTAAATAATTAGAAACTTTGCTTTCTTTGCGTCTAGAGTCAAATATTTTGCGTTGTTCTTTTGTAAGATTAGTTTTATGAAGAAGTTCTAGTTCTTCAAATAATTCTTTATATTTAAAAGTTAATTTTAAATCTTCTAAAGAAGGTTCTTTAGGTTGGGCGCTTTCTGCAGAGACTGTTATAGTAGATGCAATTTTAGAAATGTTATTGTTAGTTTTTTCTGGTTCTACAACTTTAGATTCAATGTTTTCTTCTTTTATTTTATCAATTTGAGAAGAAATAGTTTTTATTGTTTCTGTAGTAGTTGTTGTTGTAGTTGTTGTTGTAGTTGTTGTTGTAGATTTAGGTTTAACAATTTCAATATCTTGAGCAGTTTGTTCAACAGTATTATTAATATTATTGTTTTCTAAATCGTTTTGAGTAACAATAATATTTTCATCTTCGCTATCGTCAAACGAAAAATCTAATAAATCGTCTGATTCTGAATTATCGTTAACAACAATATTAGAATTATTTATGTGTTCAGATTCAAACCATTTACCAATGATATTGAATTCTTCTAATAAATTAAAAATATCTTTGCTTGTATATAAAATAGGTTCAGCGTCGTATTCTTTAATAATACGCGACGTCCAATTTTCCCACCAAGAAGATTCTTCAGAAGAAAGTTTGTTAGGAATAAACAAAACCCATTTTTTGATATTGTTTGCTTTCATAAATGGGATATTGTCGTTTAGAGATTTTCTAATTTGACCTTTTCTGGAATTTGAAACTCCGTCAGTAAAAAATTTAGGAAGATAAATAATAGAATTTTTTAGACTATTTTCTACTATTTTTTTGTCGTTTTCTAAAATATCCACAGATTTGAAAATGTTAAAATCAGGATATTTAAGTTTCATTAAATCTTCGCAAAGGTCAGAAAAGGCAATTCTTGCTACTTGTTCATTCTCGTAAGCCTTTCTAAACTCGTCCCATGTATGTTGCATAATACTCTGTTTATGTGATGATTTCAAAAATAATAACTTGATAATATTTTGTTGTAGTCATTTAGGCAAATATATAAAAAATAATGATATATCAATCTTAATTTATAATTTTTTTGAATTTTTTGATTTTTAATTTAATTTTTTTATTATTCATTATTTATTGATAATATTATAAAAAAAAATCGCATCTATTAAAATAGGTGCGATTTTTATTATTTGTTTTAAAATAATAATGATTAATTGACATTGATAGTACCTTTTTCAAGAATATCAATTCCATTGCGTTCAAGAGTATAAATATATTTACCTTTAGCAAGTTTTTCAGAAATAATAGTGTTTTTGCCATTAACACTAGTTTTGAAAATTTCGTTACCATTAAGATCATAAATAATAAGAGTATCAGTTTTAGAATTAGTAGGTTGTTCCCAAATAATTTTTACTTCGCCTTTATTAGCAATTAAATCTTGTGAAATAGATAAAGCAGACGATTCAGTATGCGCAATACCTTTGTTAAAAAGGTTAGACATATCATCGTCAAGATTAATATTAACAAGACAAATAACGATAATAGCAGCTGCTGCAACAGAAGCAATTATTTTAATAATTTTTGACTTGTTACTTTTTTTGTTTAATTGATTTTCTGCTAAAGCAGCAATATCAGCAATTTCGGTAACGTCGATAGCAAAATCGTCGTCGTCGAACAAATGTTGCAAATCTTCATCATTAACTTTCCTAGAAGGATTGTTAAGGAAGTCGGCACATTCAGCAAGTTTATTATAATCAACGTCCATGATGGAGCAAATTTTAAAATTGGTTATTTTATTTATTTCCCTTTATAATCAAATAAACATCTAAGCTCTTTTTTCAACATATAACATATCGAATAAGAGACCAAGAGATTCTTCGTTGTAGTTTGCTCTATTGTTTCCGTTAAGTCGATTTATTAGTTTTGCGTTAGTTTTGTTTACATACATTCTAATAGCATCAGGTTTGTTGTCTTTGTTTTCAACAATGTTACATAAATTACAAAGTTTTTCAAAAATGTCTTTATCATTTTCTGACCCGTCGATTTGAATATATGTTTCTAATTCTTTGTTGCAAGTTTTTTTAGTGTACGATTCCAAGTCAAAGTTAGTTGGTTTAATTCTAAAAAACATTTTGCAAAAAAGTATAATTTTATTGCTTTCGTTTCCAAAAGTTGCAATAACTCTGTTGAGATATTTTTTTTCGTTTTCGAGAATTAATTTCTCTTCAGGAGTTATTTCGTGTTGTTTATCATTTTTAAGAACTTTTTGTTTATAGTCCTCAAAATGTTTTTCTTTAGCATTTTTATTTCTTAAAATTTCAAGAAGCATTTTATATAGAACAGCCGAGATATATGTTTCAGGTTTTGATCTTGAGTCATATATACTCTCAATACGTTCTTTTTTAGTATAGTATTTTTCGATCAAAGTTTGTTTAGTATCTTCATAATCTGTTGATTCTATAATACCGACTTTAATGTATTTTTTTACAATAATATCGGCAATTGTAGTTACCATTTTTATTGAAAATACTTTACTTTCTAATGTTTGGTCTAATTTCATTTATTTGTTTTTTGTTTTTTGTGAAAATTCATCCTAAATTTTCACCACAAAAGTAAATGAAATTCTAGACTTTTATGTATTATTATAGTTGAAGTTTAATAAAAAAGTGAAAATTTTTTTTTGTTTTTTTTAAAAAAAATTATTATAGGTATTAATTTTTAACATAAATATCTGTTTATTAAGCAAAAAAAATCCCGTTGAGCATTGCCCAGCGGGACGAGAGTCTAACGGTTTTCATTTTGAGTACGTTTTATAAATTAATATTTCACTAATAAAACCTGTCTCTCAAATAAACTTAAAATTTTTTGTTGAAACGTTAGTAGCAATGTTTAGCTACGTTGTAAATCTGTTGTCCTAGACAACTGATATTACTTATAATAGATTATTTTTCTGTTTCTTAAATTAGCAAACTTCAACATCTTGTTTTGTTTCAGTTTGTTTTTTATTTAAAAATGAGTGTTTTTTAATCACTTCATTTAAATGGTTTATAAAATCAGAGTATGGTTCAATACCTTTAACAACGATTAAACCTTCAATTAAATTTTCTAAACCACGATAAGCAAATTCTAATTGTTCACGAGCGTTTTGAACAATGGCTTTGTTTTCGGCGCGATATTTATCACGGTTGAGAACTAATTTAGAAACTTCGTCATAACATTTTTCCATAGTTTCAATATATTCTCTAATTTCAAACAAATCCATAACTTCATCGCCTAATGCTTTAATGTCAGTAGCAACAGATTTTAAAATACCAATCATTGTATCTTGACGAGTGTTATACATATCACCATATAAATTAATGATGTTATTAATTTTAACAGCGGTTTCACGGATTTTGGCATTAGGACTTACCATAAAACCTTTTGATAAATCTTTAACACCTTTCCACATATTAAAACCTTGATTAAATAAATCATTGATTTTATGAGTTTGTTCTACAGTTGACATTACTGATGTGGCAGTTTGATATTTATCTAACCCTTCTTTCATAAAGTTGATAAATAATTTAAAACATTCGTCAGTAAGATGAATTTTAGAAATTTCATTAGTTTCATCATAAAAAGAAAAAACATCTGATTTTTTAAGATCTTGTAGATCTATTGCATTAATGTGTCTCATAATTTTTTTTTATCCCTTTCACCTAATCAAGGGCAGGTTCTGTGATTTACTTTGATTTATTGTTTTTAAAGCAAATCGGATTAAACATTTATTTTTTTTGTTCAATTAATTTTTTTGAGAATTTTGGTTTCTACTCAATACCGAACCTTCAAGTCAAGTTTCAATATTCAATTATTTATCTGAGTTACGGCTTTACTTTTTCGAAACCTGTGTTCTCATTTGTTTTAATTCAACGATGCAAATATACAACATATTTTTTAATTTTCCAAATTTATTTTTCTATTTTTTTAATGTTTTTTATTGTGTAAAGTTTATTTACTGCTTATATTGTCTATATACGCACTTGATAAAATAATGACGTTATAGTATATGATTATTGATTTTAAATAATATTATCTAAGTGATTGTAAATATAAGAATTATCTATTGTTATATTATATAATATTTATTCGTAATAAAGTATATGAAAACAAGTAGCAAATGTTATTAAAATGCAGTAAAATTCAGAAATCTCAACTACTAAATTTTTTTTAATTTTTTTTTGTTTTTTTATTTTTTTGATAAAAAATATGGTAATTATTTAGATAATAATTATGAAATTATAAAAAATTATTGAAGAATTTTGAGAATTTAAAGGAGAAAAATGTGTTCACAGGACAACAAATAATAGTTGAAAAGGTGAAAAATCTGCTCACAGAAGAGGTTTTTGTAAATTATTTGTTCTTTTGTGGACACATTTTAGAGCAAAATCTAATTGAAATTAAAAAAAATGTGTCCACAGAACAGTAAAAACTATATAAAAAACATTTTTGTGGACTCACAAGGCAATAAAAAGTAAATTTAATATCAATTGTGGACATATTTTAGGGCAAAAAAAAAATTTAAAATGGTTCTGTGAGCTCACAACGAAGCAAAAAGTTTTCTGATAATATGATTTTATTATAAACTTACGAGTTTAAAATAACAATAATTTCTATCTTTGTAACACAAATAAAACATAATAAATCATGTTATTTTTCGACAAATATTCCACAACATATTTAGAAAAAGAGTTATTGCTAGATGCAATACCCAGACAAGAAATATCAGTTTTGATATTTGATTATATCAAAAGTAGAAATCTGAAAAATCTAATATTTACAGGAAAATATGTAGATAATAACCAAAAATATTACAAAGTATATTATCAAGAAACAAAAAGTGGATTAAAATATTATGTTTTAAGCAAAAAAGAAATAATAGCTCCCGAAGATTGTTCAGAATTATTTTCAGCACCAAGCAATGAAGTAAAATATTTTGAAACCAATCTGTATAAAATTGAACTTAATAACTTTAACACATCTAACACTACCAATATGCGAAGTATGTTTGCTGGTTGGGGATATTTAGAAATTCTTAAAATTGATAATTTAGATACAGCTAAAGTTACAGACATGAGTTTTATGTTTAACAATTGCTGTTCATTAAAAACAATCAATCTAAATAGTTTTAATACTAACAATGTAACAGATATGAGTTATATGTTTTGTGGATGTAAAAGTTTGAGTTTATTAGATTTATATAATTTTGACACAATAAAAGTAACTAATATGAAATGTATGTTTTCAGGAGCAGAAAACTTACAACAAATAGAAATTGATAAAAAAACATTTGCAATAAAAGAAGATAAAACGATTTATGAAAATACAAATAACTTGAAAGGAAATTATGGACCTAATAACAAACTTACATATAATAAACCGATTATAGATAAAGAATTACTACGTAAATTTATATCACCAAATGTAACATCAATAATATTTGATTATAAAAAAAATATAGATACTAAAAATCTTAAATTTATAAGGCAAAATATAGATACAGAACAAAAAAACATAAAAATATACCAAAAAGGCACAAAATATTATGTATTAAGCAAAAATCATATTTATGCGCCTAAAGATTGCTCATCAATGTTTAATGAATTGAAAAAACTATCAGAAATTCAGTTTAATAATTTTAATACTGAAAATGTGACTAATATGAATAGTATGTTTAGTAATTGTAGATATTTAACATCACTAGATTTAAGTAGTTTTAATACAGAATATGTGACTAATATGAGTTGTATGTTTTCTGATTGTTCATTCTTAACATCACTAGATTTAAGTAATTTTAATACAGGAAATGTGACTAATATAAGTGAGATGTTTAATAATTGTTCATCCTTAACATCACTAGATTTAAGTAGTTTTAATACAGGAAATGTGTCTTATATGTGGAAAATGTTTACTAATTGTTCATCCTTAACATCACTAGATTTAAGTAATTTTAATACAGAAAAGGTGACTAATATGAGTAAGATGTTTAGTTATTGTAGAACCTTAACATCACTAGATTTAAGTAGTTTTAATACTGAAAAGGTGACTGATATGAGTTATATGTTTAATTATTGTTCATCATTAATATCACTAGATTTAAGTAGTTTTAATACTGAAAAGGTGACTGATATGAGTTGGATGTTTTGGAATTGTGAAAAATTAGAAACATTAAAAATAGATATGGAAAAATTTGTACAAAAAA